>DATIDO010000673.1:0-10087 GCA_035456245.1 Polyangiaceae bacterium | reverse complement strand
CGTGCAGGCCATCCGCGAAAACGACCTCACCTTCGGCATCGGCCCGGCGGGCACGGGCAAGACGTACCTGGCCATGGCCATGGCCGCGGCGGCGCTTTTGAACCGACGCGTGAAGCGCATCATCCTGACCCGCCCGGCTGTGGAGGCCGGCGAGCGCCTCGGCTTCTTGCCTGGTGACCTGGCAGAGAAGGTGAACCCGTACCTGCGCCCGCTCTACGACGCGCTGAACGACATGCTCGACTACGAGCGCGTCCAGCAGCTCAGGACCCGCGGGCAGATCGAGGTGGCGCCGCTCGCCTTCATGCGTGGCCGCACGTTGAACGACGCCTTCGTGATCTTGGACGAGGCCCAGAACGCCACGACCGATCAGATGAAGATGTTCCTCACTCGTCTGGGCTACGGCTCGACGGCCGTCGTCACCGGTGACGTGACTCAGAGCGATCTCCCGCGTGGCGCCAAGAGCGGCCTGCGCCAAGCTCGCGACATCCTGCGCGGGGTGAAGGGCATCGGTTTCGCCGAATTCACCGACGTCGACGTGGTGCGCCACCCTCTCGTGCAGCGCATCGTCGTGGCCTACGACCGCTACGATGCCGAGCAGGAGCGGGCGCGCGGCGAAGCTGGACCACGAGAAGAAGCGCCGAGCGAAACCCGGGGAACGCCCGCTCCGGAAGGCGAAACGCCGCCCCCCGTCTCCAGCGAGACGAAGAGCGGCGCCGACGACTGAGGGGCTCGCGCCTCAGCCCTTCTTGGCCTTGATGTCGAGCTTGATCAGGACGTCGTCCTTGATCAGATCGTCGGGCATGCCCGGATAGACGATGCCGAAGTCCTTGCGGTTGATGGCGAACTCCGCCTTCACCGTGACGACGTCGCCGCTGGTGATGGTGGCGGGGAAGGTGATGGACTTCTTCTCGCCGTGCAGCGTGAGGTTACCGGTCACCGTGTGCGAAGCGCCGCTGGCGCCGCCGGCGACGATCTTGGTGGACTCGAAGCTGGCGGTGGGGAACTTCTCGGCATCGAGCAGATCGGGGCTGAGCAGGTGACCCTGCAGCTTGGCGGGCTCGACCGAGAGCGAAGCGATCTTGATCTCGGCCTTCACCGAGCTCTTGGTGACGTCGCCATCGACCAGGTCGACGGTGCCGCTGAAGTCCTTGAACTTGCCGTCGTGCTTGGCGGTGACCTTGGCGCCGGTGAAGTCGAACGCCGAGTCGGCGCCGCTGAATGCGTACTTCACGCTGGTGGCAGCCGGGGCAGCGGCCGGGGCGGCCTCGACGGGGGCGGCGGCTTCGGCCTTGGCCTTGCCTGCGGCGGGTTCGTTGTCGCAGCCGGTGGCGAGGAGGAGAGCTGCAGCGCTGACGAGGAGGAGATGCTTCATGGTGGTTCCCTTCTGGTGGGCAAAGCTTTGCCCGCTTCCGATGTGCGAGATGGTGATACCCAATCGTTCCGGGAACAATCCAGCTCTCAGAAACAAATTGGTGCGCTAGCCGCAAATATACCCAGCCCCGACCAGCTTTGCGGATGGCGGGAGTCGGGCTGGCGGACGTCCTGATGGCTCGGTCGGGCCTTTGGGGGGTGTCGGCCCGGGGCCTCCGTCAAACCGGATTTCTGGGGCCCGATGACGGATGACGGGCCCCGGTCCATCACCCCAGCCCCAGGCCCCCCGAGCCATCGGAGGGCCGTTCGAGCGGGAGGCGCAGCCGGCCCAGCGGCTCAGTAGCAGTTGGGGAGGTTCGACGAGTCGGGGCAGGCGCCGTTCACCTGTGGCTGGGTGACGTCGCAGCGCACCACGTTGGTGAACGTGTTGTTGCCCGTCAGGTTGGGGCCCGACGAGATCGAATCCCAGCCTTCGATGATGCCGTCGGCCAACGAATTGGAGAAGGTCGAGTTCTCGATGAACGCAGAGCTGGGACGCCAGTTGCGGAAGAGCAGCGCCGCGAACGAGTCGCTGCCGCTGCAGCCGAAGCCGTTGTGCGAATTGGCCGCGCCGGCGAAGTCGATCGTGACGTAGCTCATCACGTTGCCACTGCTCGGTCCGCCTCCCCACACGACGCCTATCCAATCGCCGGCAGCCGGAGTCGCCTCACTCGAGGTGAAGGTGATCGGTGCCGCCTCCGTGCCCTCGGCCAGCAGCTTCACCCGGCGCGGGTTGCTGATCGCCTCGGCCGTGCCGGTCCCGGAACCCAAGTACACGCCGTAGCCGTCGTGGAAGCGCAGCGTGCTGCCTGCCTCGATCTCGAAGGTGATGTCCGTCTCGTCGTCGGGCTCGATGTGGAGATCGGTATCGAAGTCGTAGGGCACGCCACGATCGTGGATGGTCACGTCCAGCGGGTAGCGACTGCCCCCGTTGACGCGAATCGCGTCGTAGTAATTGCCGGTGTACGTGCCGCGCGGAATCGTGGCGAGCCCCGCGGTCGTGGTGAAGATGGGGTAGCGCGTGTCGCTCGACGAGAACGCCGGCTCCTCGAGCCCCACGTCCTCGATCACCAGGTTGTCGGAGTCGTCGGTGAAGCCGACGTAATCACCCAGGTTCACCCCGATGCCCGCCGCTTCGACGATGGCCGAGTTCACCATGCGCAGACGCTTCTGCACCGGCAGCTCGAGGACGGAGAAGACCACCACGACGCCGTTGGCGTTCGGCTGGTTCACGTCGGCGCCGCGACGCAGGATGGTGCCCTCCAGATCGGCCGTGCCGGTCGGATCGATCCAAATATTGCGCCAGTAGACGTCGTCCGATTCGGACGTGAACACCACGGGCTGTTCGTGCTCGAGATCGAGCACGCCGCGCGTCACCAGCACGCCCGGCTCGCCCACCGAGTCGCCGACCTCGATGCCGACGCCTTCGCTGAGCACCACCAGCGCGCATTTCTCGACGGTCACGGTCGCACCCCGGATGCTCAGGCTCGTCGTCACGTAATGCGGGCTGTCCTCGGCCGTCCACGTCTCGTCTGCCTCGATCAGGTAGTCGTCGTGCACCGTGCCTGCCCCGGTCGGCTCGGCGCATCCAATCGGCCCGCTGCCGCCCGTGCCGCCGGCGCCGCCCGGAGCGCCGTCGTCCGCCGAGTCATCGGCGGCGGCCCCACCCCCGCCCGCGCCATCACTCACGGCCTCCTCGCCGCCGCACGCCCAGAGCGCGCCCGCCACCGAACAAGCAATCCCCCACCCAAGTGCTCCCCGCATGGTTCCCACGGTACGCAGCCGGGTCCCCCAGCCCAAGGCGGCGCCAGCGGCGCCCATTTCCCGGCTCGCCAGGCCCATGCTGAGCGCGTGTTCACGCCATCGATGTTCGGCTCTCGGTGGCGAAGACTCGCGCGCGCCCCTCGGCATGGAAGCGACTCGAAACGGTCACGCAATCGAACCGGCCCCAGCCCCGAAGTCAGGGCGCGAGTCAGCCTTTTTCGAGCCCCGCGCACCTCTTACCCACCCCCCTGATTTCGTGTTACCGAGCGCGAGCTATGTCCGAAATCATTGCAGTCCAAGCACGAGAAATTCTGGATTCCCGCGGCAACCCGACGATCGAAGTCGACGTCACCACCGAGAGCGGCTTCGGCCGTGCTGCTGTCCCGAGCGGCGCCTCGACGGGTGAGTACGAGGCCGTCGAGCTGCGCGATGGTGACAAGGGTCGCTACCTGGGCAAGGGCGTCTCCAAGGCCGTCGAGAACGTGAACGACAAGCTCGGACCGGCAGTGCTCGGCCTCGACGCACTCGACCAGCCCGCCATCGACGCGCGCCTGATCGAGCTCGACGGCACCAAGAACAAGGGCAAGCTCGGCGCCAACGCCATCCTCGGCGTCTCGATGGCCGTCGCTCGCGCCGCTGCCGACGCCGTCGGCATCCCGCTCTGGCGCTACCTGGGCGGCATCCAGGCTCGCGTGCTGCCCACGCCCCTGATGAACGTCATCAACGGCGGCGCTCACGCCGACAGCGGCCTGGAGATCCAGGAGTTCATGCTCGTGCCCCACGGCTTCGCCACCTTCTCGGACGCGCTGCGCGCCGGCACCGAGATCTTCCACAACCTGAAGAAGATCCTGGGCAAGGATGGCTACACCACGTCCGTCGGTGACGAGGGTGGCTTCGCTCCCAAGCTCGCCAAGAACGAGGAGGCTCTGCAGAAGATCCTCGCCGCCATCGAGGCCGCCGGCTACCAGCCCGGCAAGCAGGTCTCGCTCGCGCTCGACTGCGCAGCCAGCGAGTTCTACGGCGACGACGGCAAGTACACCTTCGACGGCAAGCCCCTGACCTCGGCCGAGCTGGTCGACGTCTACGCCGAGCTGAGCAAGAAGTACCCGATCGTCAGCATCGAGGACGGCCTCGACGAGAACGACTGGGACGGCTGGAAGCTGCTGACCGAGAAGATCGGCAAGAGCGTGCAGCTGGTGGGCGACGACCTGTTCGTCACCAACATCGAGCGCCTGGCCACCGGCATCGAGAAGGGCATCGCCAACTCGATCCTCATCAAGCTGAACCAGATCGGTTCGGTGACCGAGACCCTCGACGCCATCACCCTGGCGCACAAGAACAACTACACCTCGATCGCCTCGCACCGCTCGGGCGAGACGAGCGACACCTTCATCGCCGACCTGGCCGTCGCCACGAACTGCGGTCAGATCAAGACCGGCTCGCTGAGCCGCACCGACCGTATCGCCAAGTACAACCAGCTGCTGCGCATCAGCGAGCAGCTGGGCGACGCTCAGGTGTACGCCGGCACCAACGCCTTCAAGCAGAAGCGCTGAAGCCGACGCTCGCAGCTGCGAGCGCACGAAGAGCCCTCCGATCCGCTGGATCGGGGGGCTCTTTTTCTTGGGGAACGGCTCAGCGGCTGGGCTCGAGTCCCAGCACGGTGAGCGGATCGCGGCTCGTCTCGAACTGCACGTGGTCGCCCAGCCGGACGGGCAACGCGCGGTAGGGACCATCGAGGAACACCCGCGCGTGGTGCATCTTGCTCTTGACGATCAGCGTGCGCGTCGAGGGCACGAGCCCGCGAGTGAGCTTGTAGTTCCTGCCGCCGGCCACGTAGGGCTCGCGCACGACGAACTGCAGTTGGCGCGAGCCGAACGGCATGATCTCGCCACCTGCCGAGCGCAGCGCGCCGGTCGAGCCGGCGGCGGTGCCCACCCAGATGCCGCTCGACTTCTGCTCTTCGCTCCGCTTGCCGAACTCCAGGATGTAGTTCGAAGTAGCCGCCGGATCGATGTGACAGATCAGCGCTTCGTTCAGCACCCGCTCGGAGCGCAGCTGACCGTTGATGCGCACGGCCATGCGGGAGAGCTTCATCTGCGGCAGCTCACCGGACAGCGCGCGCGCCAGCTGCGCCTCCACCGCGCGCCCCTTGGCCCCGCAAAAGAAGCCGACGCTGTAACGGGGCGCGCTGTTCACGCCCAGAATGGGCACCCCCGACACCGAGTGCGACGCCGCCAGCAGCGTGCCGTCGCCGCCCACGCTCACCACCAGATCCGAGCCACGCGTGTCGAAGACCGCGTGCGAACCGTGCAGGATCAGCACCTCGGCGCCCAAGCGAGACAGCGTCTTCTCCACGCGCTCGAGCGTGCGCACGTGATCCTCGTGGGCGGGCCGCCATTTGCGCACGGTGGCGTCGCCACTCCGCAGTAGCTTGCGCGCGCGCTGGTCGACCTCGCCATCCTCCAGCCGCGCCAAGCTGGAGCGCTTGGCCACCACGATCACACGAGGCTTCTTGGTCTTGTTCATGCGAGTGGGTGCCATTCAGGCGAGCGCTTCCTGGAGCCGTCGCAGGCCCAGTTCCGTCTTGGCATCGGCCAGCCGCCCCTGCCGCGCCGCCTCGAGCGCGACCGACAGCGGCACGGCAACCAGCTGCCCAATCGACTCGAGCGGAGAGCCATCGAGGCTCGGCGCTCGACGTTCACCCGGTGTGACCTCGACGCGGAAGTAGAACTGCCGCTCGGCGATCACCCCGGGACAGGGGAACGCGCTCTTGCCCAGCTCGATCAGCCGATCGACGGAAACGGCGAAGCCGGTTTCCTCTTCCAGCTCCCGCGCCGCTGCCTGCAGCAGTCCTTCGGGGCTGGCCTCTTCCGGCTCCACCAGGCCCGCGGGCAACTCCCAGAGCGCGCGGTTCTCCGGCTCCGGCAGGGGGCTCCGACTGGCGTCGCGCAGCACGACCGGCGGACGGTGGGCCGAGCGCAGCACCACCCAAACCTGGCCTGTCTTGCGGTAATACGGCGCCACCACGACCGCGTCGATGCCGCGGCGATCGACCTCGTCGTAGGTGAAGGTCCGGCCCGCCGTGCCCGTGGCCCCCACCACGCGCAGCACGCGCGCCAAGCGGCGCAGGTAGCCGCCCTTCGGCTCGGAGTGATCGTCCACCAGCTCGAATTGGTGATGCTCTGCCTCCGGCAGCTCGGCCAGCTCGGCCAGCTCGACCTGTTCGCGCGGCTCGCGCGGCTCGCGCAGGTCGCCCGGCAAGGCGGCGGGGAAAGGCTCGGCGCGGGGATCGACCGGTGCCATGGGCCCGTGCATGTTGCACAGAGACCGAGGAAAAGACTACACCCGAGCGAGCGGAGGTGAGCGTGACGCGACAGCGATGGGGATTCGGGGTGAGCGCTTGGGTAGCTGGCACACTCGTGGCCTGCGCTGGCACCTCGGGACTGCAGCACGCCTTCGAGCCGGACTGGCAGTGGGACCACGGCCAGAGCGCTCAGGACGTGCTCGGCCGCCTGCGCGGCAAGGCGGGCCCCGCGCGGCGCGCAGCCGTGGTGGGTGTGACGGGGCCTGGACTGAGTGGCCGGTTGCTCCCCGATGGGTCGCTGTGGACGTACGAAGGCCCCGTGGACGTACTGCCGTCGATCGTCGGCGACGTGGTGGGGTTCAGCGGGGGCAGCAAGCTGACGCTGCTCGACGTGGCCACGGGCCAGCAGCTGTTCTCGATCGAGTCGGGTGGTCGGCGCCTGGAGGGGATGGGCTACGATGGCGAGTCGGTGGTGCTCTTGCTCGTCGACGAGGACGATGCGCGGCCCGATCTGGTGCAGGTGGTGAGCAAGCGCGGGCAGATCCTTCACGGAGCCACCACGCTCGAACACGTCGGGACACCCGCGGCGCTCGGCGGCGTCGGCTTCGTGCCCTGGAGCAACCAGTACGTCTCCGTCTTCGATCTGAAGTCGGGCCAGAACCTCGGTCGCGTGTTGGTGCACGACGCCACCAACCGCGCGACCGCCGAGCCCGCGGGCATCTTGTTGTTCGGCCAGGGCGTCGTGGCGCTCGACGAGCGGCTCGCCCAAAACCCCGATCTTCCCTCGTTGAAGCTGCCACAGCGCGAGCTCCCGGGTGGGGCCACCTGGCCGCCGGACGGCTCCAAGCCGCGCCCCGTGCGCCCGCAGAGCGCCGCCATCTCCGCGCGCCCCGTGCTCGAAGGCTCGGCGCTCGGCTTCGCCGGTGGCGTCTACGCGGCCAGCTACTTCGACATCGCGCTGGGGCTCGAGGCCAGCTCGGGTCGGGTGCGCTGGGCGACCCATTTCGAGCGCGGCATCGTCGGCGCCGAGGCCGGCCTCGACGCGCTCGCGCTCTGCCTCGAAGACGGCACGCTCTTCTCCGTGAGCTTGCGCGACGGCCAGACTCAACCCACTGGCACCTTGGACAGCCGACTGCGCGCTTGCGTCGTGTCCGACGCGCCGTCCTTTGGTGGCGCGGCCGTGCCCGTCGACACCGATCGCCAAATCCTCGAGGCGGTCACCGGCACGGGCGCCAACATGGCGGCCATGCACGCCTGGCTGGTCGACGAACTGGGCAGCCGGCCCGGCAGCCCGGCCACGGCCGCGCTGCTCGAAATTGCACGAGACCCTCTCATCTCGACGCCCGTCGTCGATCGCGCCGGCAAGGCGCTGGGCCAGCGCTCCGAGGGTGCCGAGGTGATGATCCAGGCGCTCGACGAGTCGGCCCCACCCTGGCCTCCCGTATCCGCTGCCGCCGCCAAGAAATCCGGTATCACGGCGACCCCCAAGTCGCCCCCTCCCAGCCAGGCGACGCCTCCCACGGCCGATGCGCAGAGCCGTAGCACACGCCGCCCTCCGCCGATCGTGGCCCTGGCCCGCGCGCTCGCCTCGATGAACGAGCCGCGCGCCGCCGGACCGCTCGCGCGCCACCTGTTGGCCCCCTCCATCTCCACCGAGCAAGCGGTGGCGCTGCTCGATGCGCTGGAGCGCTTGGGCGGCCCCGCGGAGTGCGGCCCGATGCTCGAGTTCTTCCGCACCTACCGGGCCGCCGGTGGCGAGCCCGAGTTCTTGAGCGTGTTGGCGCGCGCGGGCCGCTTCGTGCTCGTTCACGGAAACGCCGAAGAACACGCCGACATCGTCGAAGCGTCGCGGGACCGGGTGACGCACCCGGAGCTGCGCAAGCAGCTCGATGCTGCCGTTCGGGCCGCACCCGCGCCAGCGCAGACCAGTCCGGCGCCCAGCAAGAAGTAGCCCGCATCGACGGAGAAATGGCCGACGCGGCGTGGTACATGTCCAGCCATGGCGACGCCTGACATCGCGGACGATCTGGAGCGCGCACTCGACGCCATCGAGAGCAGCTACGAAGGCCCGCTGGCCATCAACAACCTGGAGAGCGCCGCGCTCCCCAACCGCCGCGCCGTCATCGATGCCTACACGCGCATCGCCTCGACCATCTATCTGGGCTTCTATGCGCAGCGCCCGCTGAGCCGCAGCAACCTGCGCGAAGCCCTCGCCGAGCAGGTGCGCCCCGCCTACGAGAAGCTGGCCGAGCACATCCACCGCGCGGTCACCTACGAGGCGCGCTACCTGCACAAGCCGCGGCCGGAGAACTTCACCCACGAGGCGACGATGCAGATCTTTCGTTGCCTGCCCACGCTACGCGAGCTCCTGAACGACGACGCCATGGCGGCGTTCGAGAACGACCTGGCCGCCCGCAGTGTCGAGGAGGTCATCTTCAGCTACCCAACGCTCGCCGCCATCACCGCGCACCGGGTCGCCCACATGCTCTATCGGCAGGGTGTGCCCTTGATCCCGCGGATCATCTCCGAGCACGCCCACAGCCAGACCGGCATCGACATTCACCCCGGTGCGCGCATCGGTCGGCGCTTCTTCATCGATCACGGCACCGGCGTGGTGGTCGGTGAGACCACCGAAATCGGCGACGACGTGAAGCTGTACCAGGGCGTGACGCTGGGCGCGCTCAGCACCCACCGCGCTGGCGGCGAGGACGAGGGTAGCGCCAAGCGTCACCCCACGATCGAGGACGACGTCACCATCTACGCGCACGCCACCATCCTGGGCGGCGAGACCCGCATCGGCCGCGGCTCGATCATCGGGGGCAACGTGTGGCTGGTGCGCTCCGTGCCGCCCTACTCCAAGTTGTTCGGACGCAGGCGCGAAGAGCAGGGCGAGGAGTCGAGCTGACTCGGCCCAGCCGGGCCGGCCCAGGTCAGCCCAGCACCAGCGGCTCGCGGTCGCGCTCGCTGACGCGCACCGTGAGTCCGGGGCAGGCCTCGGCCAGACGCCGCGCGAAGGTGGGCAGGTAGCCTCGCTCGCTCGAGGTGTGATCGGTCAGCACGACATGGGTGCCGCGCGCGCGGCGCCCGAGTACGTCGTGGTGCCGCATCTCACCGCTCAGCAGCAGATCCACCGCGCCGACCTTCTCGAACAGGCTGCCTCCGGCTCCTGGGCACACCGCGAAGCTGCGCACCAACGCGGGGCCATCGGGCGCTCGGCTCGCGCGCAAATGGCCGAGCCCCAGGTGCAGCTTGATGCGCTCGAGCGCGTCGCCGAACGGCACGGGCACGTCGAGGCGCACGATGCGGCCACCGCCAACGCTGGGCTGTTCGGGGCGAGGAGCGATGGGTGAGCTCGTGCCGTCGCCGAGCGCAGCTGCCAGCCAGTCCGCCATTCCGTCCGTCGCCGCGTCGAGCGCCGTGTGCGGGGAGTAGACCGTGATGCCGGAGCGCACGGCCTCGAGCACCCAGCGTTCGCCGGGATGCGCCGAGCGCAGCCGCTTGAGCGGCGAGAACAACGGCGGGTGGTAAGCGATCAGCAGATCGGCTCCCCAGCTGCGCGCCTCGTCCAGCACGGCCGCGTCGGCGTCGATGGCGACCAGCGCACGCTCG
>DATIDO010000672.1:0-6394 GCA_035456245.1 Polyangiaceae bacterium | reverse complement strand
GGTCTATCAGGGTGGGCGGCTGCTGGGCTTCTGAGCCCGCTTATCGAAGACCCGGCCCCCCGAGCGGTCCGTGGTAAAGGATACGTCGTGCCGTCGCCTCAGCCGCCACCCGGTCTCGCCAACAAGCGCATCATCCTCGGGGTGACGGGCAGCATCGCGGCCTACAAGGCGCCGCTGCTCCTGCGCCTGCTGCGTGCAGCCGGCGCCGACGTCACCGTGGTCATGACTGCGTCGGCCAGCCAGTTCGTCGGCGCTGCGACGTTTCGCGGGTTGGGAGCGACGACGCACGAAGACATGTGGTCGGCCGAGCGCGGCGAGCTCCACATCGATTTGGCACGCTCGGCCGACGCCGTGGTGATCGCACCCGTGACCGCCGACGGCCTCGCTCGCTTGGTCCACGGTCGAGCCGACGATCTGCTGGCAGCCACCGTGCTCTCCACGCGCGCTCCGCTCCTGCTCGCCCCCGCCATGCATCCCCAGATGTGGGCTCACCCCGCCACCCGAGACAACGTCGCCACGCTGCGCACCCGCGGCGCACGCTTCGTGGGTCCAGCCAGCGGCGAGGTAGCTTCGGGGGACGTGGGCGAAGGGCGCTTGGCAGAGCCCGAACGGATCGTCGAGGCGCTCGAGCAGCTGTTCGAGGCCCCCGGCGTGCTTTCGGGCAAGCGAGTGGTGGTGACGGCGGGCCCCACCCGTGAACGCATCGATCCGGTCCGCTACCTGACCAACGACTCGTCGGGAAAGATGGGCTTCGCCATCGCCTCAGCGGCAGCTCGCCAAGGCGCCACGGTCACGCTGCTTTCGGGCCCTGTCGGTCTGGCCACCCCACCCGGGGTGACCCGCGTCGACTTCGAATCCGCGCTCCAGCTGGAGGCCGCGCTCGATGAGGCGCTCGGCCCGAACCTCGACGGTGCCGACGCGCTGATCATGGCCGCCGCCGTGGCCGACTACCGCCCGGCCACCGTTCACACCGAGAAGCTGAAGCGCAACGTCCCCGGCGCCGGCCTCGATGAGCTGAGTCTGCTGCAAAACCCCGACATCTTGGCTGGCATCGGGCGCCGGCGCGCCGCCCATCGACCCTTGCTGGTCGGCTTCGCGCTCGAGACGGCCAACGACGAGACGCTCGTCACCCTCGCTCGAAAGAAGCTGGTGGAGAAGCGCGTCGATCTGGTCGTCGCCAACCGCGCAGCCGAGAGCCTCGCGCGCGACGACAACCGAGTCTTCTTGGTCTCGGCGCAGGATTGCCGCCCGCTCCCCCTGCAGTCCAAGGAGCGCGTTGCCGAAGCCTTGGTCGAGTGGATCGCCACCCGTTTGGAGGCCAGCGCCGACGACTCGTCGGGCGGGGGCTTCAGCGGAGAGTTCACGGCGTGAGGGCACCCTTCGGCGCGCTGCTCGGACTCCTCGCGGCGCTCACCCTCTCGTTCGGGCTGGCGTTCTCTCCGCGCTTCGCCGACAGCTGGACGTTCTGGCTCCTGATCGCCGTGCCACTCGCGCTGGCTGCGGGCTGGTCCGCGCTCGAGCTCGCACGCCTGGGCCGCCTGCGTGCGCTCTTGCTGCCGCGCGGTGGCGACGTGCTGATGGGTGTGGTCACCGCCTTCGCGCTCTTGGCCGCCACTTGGCTGGGCCGCACGCGCTTCGCCGCGCTCGGGACCCCGCGCCAGGAGTGGCTCTTCTCACTCTACCTCCAACTGGGCGATCCGAATCGGCTGGAGGGTTCGCTCTTGCTCTCGGCCACGTTGGTCGTCGTGGCCGTCTCCCAAGAGCTCATCTACCGAGGCTATGCCCAAGAGGCGCTCAGCGCGGAGTTCGGCCCACGGCGCGGTTTCGCGCTGAGCGCAGCCGCCTACTCTTTGACGGTCTTCCCGACCCTCTTCACGTTGGCCACGCCCCACGCGGGCCCCAACCCGCTGCTGTTCCTCAGCGCGCTGCTCGGTGGCGTCGTGCTCGGCTCGCTGCGCCGCTTCACCGAGCGCCTCCCGCCGGTGATCGTGGCGCAGATCGTGTTCTGCTACTTCTCGGTGCTGCAGTTCCGGCTGCCCGGACTCTGAGGTAGCGGTCCCCGAAGCGGGCAAGGCCGCGTCGAGTGCCCGGGCGTGTCGTCGTCAGGAAGCGACGACCGCGCTCTTGACCACGTAGCCGTAGTACTCGACGCCCAGGTCCTGGAACGATGCCTCGTAGGTCTCGCCCACGCGCAGGATGGCAAACTCGTCCTCGGGAGCGATCGACAGGCCCACGTCCTTGCGGCCGTCGTGCAGCGCCTCGTACTGCTCCAGCTCCAGGTCTACCGCGCGCTCCAGCGCCTCACGGAAGTGGATCTTGCTCGCGGCTTCCTGCCAACCAGGCACCGCCGTCATCGGGATGGCCTCCGCCGCGTCACCGCTGCCGTAGCCCACCATGACCATCGATTGCAGCGTCAGATCGATGTCGCGATCGGCCGCTTCCTCGAAGCCCGCAGCGATCCAAGCGGGCAGCGCGGCGCTGTACAGGTTGCCCAGATCGCGCACGAGCGCACCACCGAGGCCCATCTTGGTCTCGAGCAGCTCGCGGAACTCGGGCTGCTTGCGCAGCGCGCCAGCCACGGCGCCGGTTGCCGGATAGGGATCTTCCTCGGCTGCGCCTTCGAGGACGCGACCGTAGAGGTCGGGGGTCGACTGGGCCTCGGCAATCACGTCTGCCATGGCCACGCCAGCTTGCTCACACAGGGCCCGGAGCTCGTCTACGTGGTGGTCGCTGCGACCGAGACCTCGGACGTAGAGGAAGCTCATCGCCGAGATCGGCATGTGATGGTACGGGCGGTGGAAGAACAGCGCGCGCACGCTGCGGTAGTAGGCGCCGGCGCTCACATCGACGCGCTCGAGCATGGCCTCGACCGCCTGGACCGTCTCGTCCAGGTAGGCGTAGGTCGAGTAGCGCCCGCTGAACACGGGGAAATCGGCCATACGCTGGGTGCGCGGGGCATAGGCCTCCAAGAAGTGCCGCGCGAAGGGCTTGCGGAAATCGGGGCCGCGGTAGTCGGACGCCGAGCCCGCTCGGCTCAGATCGACCGCCAGCATCTTCGGCTCGCGCTCGACCAACATGGCCACGGCGCCAGCGCCTTGGGTCTGCTCGCCCGAGCTGCCGCGCTCGTACTCGGCGACGTCCGCCGACACCACGATGGCCAGGCGGTCGCGACCGTCACAGCTCACGTAGCGCAGCGCGCTCTTCAGCGCGTACACCCCACCCAAGCAGGCGTGCTTGAACTCGGGCACCTCCAGCTGACGCGATAGCCGCGGCAGGCCCAACTGATCGAGTGCTCGATCGACCATGCCGCGCACGATCACGGCGCCCGCGGCGTTGTCGGTGCTCGACTCGGTACCGAGCCCCAAGAAGCCGACCCGGCGCGGATCGATGTCGTACTGACGGATCAACCGCAGCACGGCGTTGGCCGCCATGGTGTAAACGTTCTCGTGCGCTGCAGGGACGCGGAAGCTGCGTCCGACGACGTTCTTCACCTTCTCCCAGGGATTGTTCGTCCAGCGGCACCAAGCCTCGAGCGGCACTCGGGGTGCCGGCACGTAGAGGCTCATGCCGCTGATTCCGGGGGCGCTTTCGTCGATGGGGTGCAGAGAGTCGGGCAAGGGAGTACTTCCGAGAAGGGGGGGCAGCGGCTCTACGGCCACCGGTCGAGGTTCCTATAGCCAGACGCCCGGTCACCGCGCCAATCGGCCCGGGCGCTTCCCACCGAATCTCCATCATTTTCCATCGATTTCGGGGAAATGCGTCGGCTCCCCGCCCCGGGACGGCTTCCCGCTCCCCGGCCAACTGGCTGGGCCTTGCCATTGACTCCCCGGTGTCCGCTGGCAGAGTCGCGCGGCGGCCGCTGGCATCTTCCATGACGGCCGCAAGACGCCTGCTGGAACCCGATGAAACGAGCTGCCGTGTTCGGTTGGGGGCTGGTCGCCCCCGGTGCTGCCAATATCGACGAGTTCGAGGCCAACCTCGCACAGGGTGGCTCTCGCCTCGAGCCGTTCTCCGGGTTCGGTCCCGACACTTTTCTCGTGGGTCGGCCCAAGTTCGACTTCGCCGCCTACGAGGGCTGGCTGGCCGAGCGCTTCGCCCCCAGCAAGTCGAAGCAGCTGACCGACAAGATCGATCCGACCTCCCTCTACGCCGTGGGCTCGTTCATCCAGGCATTGGGCCAGAACCCCGGCATCGAGCGCACCCTGCAGGAGCTGGGCAGCCAGGCGCACGTCTACGTGGGCAACGCCCTGGGCGCCTACCCCACCGTCTACCGCACGGCCTCCGAACTCTACCGCGCTCAGCGTCGCTGGAACCGGTTCTGGTCCCACCCCGAGCGCAACAGCGCCCTGCGTGAATTCGAGAGCCGGGGCGGCGAGCTCGACTTGGTGCGCCCGAGCACCCTGACCGATCCCGACGCGCGCGAGGCTGCCGAGGACGCCTGGTTCGCCTACTGGGCCGAGCGCTCCGACTCGCTGCAGAAGTACCTGGCCGAGCTGGCCGAGGTGGAGAGCCCCGGCGTCGAAGGCGACGTGGCATCGGGCAAAATGAAGGTGATGCGCGACAAGCGTCGTGGCTTGTCGAATCTGCAGGAGAAGTGGAACGCCCCCGAGCCTCCTTGGGCTTCGGTCTCGGCCAACCTGCTCTGGAACATCCCCAACTCCCCGGCCTCGCAGATTTCGATGCTGGGCAAGATTACCGGGCTCGCCTTCGCGCCCATCGCAGCCTGCTCGACCTTCGGCGTGGCGCTGAAGCTGGCGCTCGATGCCATCGATCGGGGTGAGGCCAAGATGGTCGTGGTGGGCTCGGCCGATCCGCCGCCCCACGCCATGACGGTCGGCGCCTTCTACAGCGCGCGTGTGCTGTCGGCCGACGGCGCTGCCTCCAAGCCGCTGACCAAGATGAAGGGCACGCACGTCGCGGGCGGCGCCTGCATCTGGATTGTGGGCGATTTGGAATACGGCCTGGCCCAGGGCTTCCGCCCGCTCGGCCTCGAGCCGCTCTCGGTCGGCGTCTCCTCGGACGCCGATCACATCATCACCCCCTCGGAGGAGGGCCCGCGCGCCGCCATGAACGGCGCGCTCTCGCTCGCCGGCGTCGAGTCCTCGCAGGTCGTCTCTTGGGATCTGCACGCCACGGCGACGCCCGGCGACTTCCAGGAGCTCGAGAACCTGCAGACGGTCGTGGGCAAGAATACCGTGGTGAGCGCACGCAAGGGCACCTTCGGCCATGGCATGGGAGTGGGCGGCGGCTGGGAGCTGACCGCTCAATACATGGGCGTCGCCTCGGGTCACCTGTACCCGACGACGCTACAACCTGGCGATCTTCACCCATCCATCGCCGAGCTCGGACAGAAGCTCGTGCTCGACCGACCGGTCGACGTTGGACGGGGTCCCGTCGGCAAGCTGTCGATGGGCGTCGGCGGCATCAACGCTTGCGTGGTGTCGCGCCCCTTCGAAGGCGAATGAACGGGAGCGCACGGCCGTGAGCAAAGGGCCGAGCACACGACTGCGCGATTGGCTGCTGCCGGCCGAGGCGAGCTTCGCCTGGTTGGTCGTCGACGACGCGGGCTTCGATGGGCTCGAGCCGCTCCTGCCCGGAGAAGGTCCGGGGGAGTCGAGCCGTTGGGCTCCCAAGCGGCTGCGTGAGTTCCGCGCCGGGCGCCAAGTGTTGCGGCGCGCGCTGCACGACATCGGGCACCCGGCGCAACCCCTGCCCCGCGATGCGGACGGCCTACCGCGCTTGCCTGCGGAGCTGGCCGCCAGCCTCACCCACACCGGCCAACGCACCACGTTCGCTGCCGCAGCCGCGCTTCCCACGGCACTCGGACTCGGCCTCGACGCCGAAGAGCTACGGCCCTTCGCGCTCGAGCTGAGCGAGCGCATCCTGGACGTCGACGAGCGCCGAGCGCTCGCGAGCCACGGCTCCCTCGATGCGCTCGGCTTGTGGGCGTTCTCGGCCAAGGAAGCCTTCTACAAATGCGTCTACCCGCGGACGCGGAGGTTCCTCGAGTTCCAGCAGGTGCAGGTGGCCTTGGTGTCGCGAGGCGAGGCCGACGGCGAACAGTGGGGTGAGTTCGTCGCTCGCTCGGCCGTTTCCGCCCAAGGCGGGGGCCCGGACGAGCTGCGCGTCCGCGTCGTAGCCGACGCCAGCCGAGTGCTCAGCGCGGCCATCTGGCGCTGAGCCTCACGTCTCGGGCTTCGGCCGTCGAACGGTGTGCCTTCAGCCGTCCTGCGGCGAGCAGTCAGCCATCCTGCGGCGAGCAGTCAGCCATCCTGCGGCGAGCAGTCAGCCATCGACGCGCTTGCCGCGGAAATAGGTGACGCGGGAGCGCCGAGTCCCCTCCGCGTGATCGGCGTCCACGGGAGCATCCCCACGCTCTGGAGTCGGGGCGGCG
>DATIDO010000671.1:0-3240 GCA_035456245.1 Polyangiaceae bacterium | reverse complement strand
ACTGCCAGGTCGTGTTTGTGGTTCGGCATCCGGCTGGAGTCGTGAGCAGCCTGACGCGCATCGGCACCGGTTGGAGTGACAGCCTGCCAGCGATCGCGGCGCAACCGGAGTTGGTGGACCGGTATTTCCGCGGCCGCGAGTCGGAGCTCAATGCGTTGCTCACGGCCGAGTTCGACCCGGTCAGCCATGGTGTCCTGCTGTGGACGCTTATCCACAGCGCCATCCTGGAGCAGGTGGTTTCGAACCCGAGCATCATCGTGGTGCGCTACGAGGACCTAGCCAGCCATCCCCTGACAGCGTTTCGCGACCTGTATGAACGACTCGATCTGCCCTTCACCGAACATTCCGCCAACAGCGTGCGAGCCGCCACAAGCGCCACCCGTCATACTCGCGAGGCGCCATGGGGACGCGTCGGCCTGTCCCGAACTGCATACCAACCCATGGACAGCAACGCCAACGCCTGGGCCTGGCAAACGCGCCTGCACCAATCCGAGATCAACCACATCGTCGCGCAGACCTCCCCCACCGCCCGCCACTTCTACCGCCCACACGAACTGCTCCCCACGACCAAACCCAGCCCCCCACCAGCGCCACACGCCTCCACACCTCAGCCTCAACCGACTCGCCTGGGATTCGCTCGAGTCGCACTGACCCGCCTCGCGGTATTGGCCAGCTGGCTCGGAGACTTCATTGACGGTCCTCATTCCTAACCCTTGAGCCCGAGCACCACCCCAGCAGCGGCCGGCGCGACTCGAACCATAAAGCGGGCAGCGATCCGGCCGCGTCCGATGCGCAATACAAGCGTCGAGCTGGTCGAGCCTGGGAGTGGGTCAGATCGTGACCAAGTCGGGTTGAGTGACGCCGGCATGGGTGGTATTGTCGGTGGCGTGTGGTGGGCGTGTTTGGCTGGACCGGCAACCGGCGTGGCCGGGTTCCTCCTGGTGTTTTCATCGACTGCGCTGGGGGCTACGAACCCTTGTGGCAGCGTGGCTTCACCGCCGCTGACCTACGCGCACGTCGTCGTGATCATGGAAGAGAACCTCTCCTACCAGAACGCGATCGGCAGCGCGAAGGCCCCCTACCTCAACATGCTCGCCTCCGACTGTGCCCTGGCGACGAACTTCCACAACGAGACCCACGGAAGCCAGCCCAACTACATGGCTGCGACGTCCGGCTACGCCACCGGCGTCGGCGTGCACACCACAAACCACTCCATCTTCGAGCAAGTGGCGTCGTGGAATGACCTCGAGGAGTCCATGGGCGGCACCTGCGGCGTGGCTGCCACCCACTACAAGCGCGGCCACGATCCAGCGTACTGGTACAAGCCGATCGCGACAACCTGCAAACAGAACGATCTACCCATGGCCGCCTCCGACACCGGTGCCGCCACCCTCCCCACGGCCGCGTACACCTTCATCACCCCAAACACGTGCCATGACCATCACTGGGAGACCGGCTGTTCAGGCTCATCGAGCACCAGCGTGCAGAGCATGGACACCTGGCTTTCCGGAACCGTCCAGGCCATCCAACAGACGCCCGACTACCAAGCCGGCCGAACGCTCGTCTTCGTCACCTTCGATGAGGGCCAAGCTGGCACCACGGGAGAGGACTGCACCACTCCCACCAACACCGATCCCTCCTGCCACATCCCCACGATCGCCGTCGCAGCAGGCGTGCACCGAGCCTCCGACTCAACCTTCTACACGCACTACTCCCTGCTTCGCGCATGCGAACAAGTGCTCGGCATCACCACCTATCTCGGAAACGCCGCCACCGCCAACGACATGCGCCCCGGCATGGGCTTCTAATCTAACACGCCCGTGATCGAGCGCGCCGGCCCACGTGCGATGCGTCACCGAAGGCGGTTTTTGGTGTAGACAGCGCGGCGGCGGCTGTGGGAGACGACCAAGACGCCTTGCGCTGAGTTGGCGTCGGGGTTCAGCCCAGGAGCTTCTTAGCTCGACACGGAGATCCGGCGAGAAGCTCGAGAGCCACGGCGCGCCGCCGACGTGCGGAGCGCTCCGGAGGGCAAGACCCGGCGGGCAGACTCGGCCCGCCTTAGTGAGAGATGATCATGCCGCGAACGCCATCGACGTGGTAAGCGTGCCGATCAGGTTCCATGCCACCTCTCTCCAGCGGGCGGCAGGGTTTGCGACGGAACGGCGCCAGACGTGGTAGCCGCCTTCGACGACGAGCCACGTGCAATAGAGGCTCGCAACGGCGCGGCTCGCCGACGAGTACGGCACCTCGCGTGACGAGGCGTTCGAGCTGCTGGTCGCCATCGAATCGCTCCCATCGCAAGCTGGCATCCTTGCCTCCTCGTTACGGATGCTACTACCTATCCTGCTCCTCGTGTGTCCACGCGGACACCGCAGCCGGCGGCGGGAACAAGTCGGGACCACACATGCGCCCGACGCTCGAGAGGGTGTCCCCCGCCGACGGTGACACCGATCGAAGATACCAGGCAGCAACTGGAAATCCGAGCCAAGGCTTGGCTAGTCTGGCTGAGTCGTTCGGTTGGACGATGTGCCCTATCGTTGGCCGAACGACCGGGGCGGTGCTCGCCGCTTCCTGGAGCCGAGGATTCGCCGTCCCCTCCGATCGTGGCGAGCACAGCCCCTCTAAGCAAGAACGTCACTAAGTGGGTCCGTGGCGACGCGGGACGCGCCGGCTGGGCAGACGAGCATACGGCCGTAGCGAGGCGAATCGTGCCGCTGTGGCCGCTGCTACGCCGGCTGGTTTAGCTCGATCAGGAGGGCGCGGAGTTCGCCGAAGCGTTTTGGGCTGAGCTGCTGTCCCCAGGCGGTTTCCATCTCGCCGACCGCGTCGCGAATGACGGCGATTGCGGCGATGCCGCGTGGGGTGAGGGAGACGCGTTTGGAGCGCCGGTCGTCGGGGTCTGCTCGGCGCTCCACGTAGCCGAGGCGCTCGAGTTGGCCGAGCAGGTAGTTGAGCGCTTGCTTGCTGACCCGCAGCCGGACGGCCAGCTCGGACGGCCGGGCGCCCTGCGGTCCCGGGTACTGGAAGACGTTGAGGTGCGCCGCGTCGAGGTCGTCGAAGCCGCGCTCGTGCAGACGCTCGAGCATGTGGCGCTGCACGGCCTCCCACGGCGTGCGCAGGAGCGCGCCGATCATCGGCGGCCCGAACGGCCCGCTACTCCCGGCCACATTCGTAAAGTCGCTTGACGAAGTGCTCGCGCTCATGTACCGTCAAGTGACTTTACCACTCCGAACGGAAGGG
>DATIDO010000670.1:0-2865 GCA_035456245.1 Polyangiaceae bacterium | reverse complement strand
AAGCCGGCCGACCGGACAAACATGTCTTCGCCACCTCGGGCGATGGCCGACACGGGGGGCGTCGGGTTGATCGCGCTGATTTTGCGCCCCATTCCCAGCCAGCGCAGGCGCGTCGTGACTCGGATCTCGCGCGAATACATTCGTGGGGATGAGCAGCGTCACGATTGCGCGCGCGTGGATTGGCATGGTCGCCAGCTCACTGATCTTCGTCCCGTCGACGCTGCGCGCGCAGATGCCAGACGAACCGAATCCCACCAGCGAAGCTGGTGAGTCGGAGAGTCGAGAGAGCGGGAGCGGGCAGGCGCCGACCGCGGTGAACGAGACGCTGCCGTCACCGTCGGTACGACCATCACCGGAGGCGCCCGCACCATCACCGGAGCCGCCAGCGCTCGAGGCGCAAAGGGAAGAGACGCCAGGCTTCATCGAGCGTTGGATGCCCGAGATTCACGGCTTCGTGAGTCAGGGCTTCATCAAGAGCTCGCACAACAACTACCTCGCGAACTCCGAGCAAGGCAGCTTCGAGTTCACCGAGGTGGGGCTCAATTTCACCAAGCAGATCACCGACGACATGCGCGTCGGCATGCAGCTGTTCATGCGCGATCTGGGGCCGCTGGGGAACTACAAGCCCCAGTTCGACTGGTTCTACCTCGACTACCGGTTCTTCGATTGGCTCGGCATTCGAGCCGGTCGAACCAAGATTCCGTTCGGCCTCTACAACGAGACGAACGACATCGACAGCGCGCGGGTCCCCATCCTCCTGCCTCAGTCGCTCTATCCGGCACAAAGTCGGGACTACTTGTTGGCGCAGACGGGAGGCGAGATCTACGGAAACGTCTCGCTGGGGGCCGCAGGCGCGCTCGAATATCGCGCCTATGGCGGCACCATCTTCATCGATCCGGTCACGCAGCCCACGATCAGCAACTTTCACGTGCCCTACGTCGTGGGCGGTCGGGCGATGTGGCAGACGCCTCTCGATGGGTTGCAGGCAGGCGCCACCATCCAAGCTCTCAGCCTGAATGGTCAGACTGCACTGGATCCGACTGCGCCGACGACGCTGACGACGTTCCGCATCCCGGTGCGCCTCTGGGTCGCCTCGCTCGAATACGCCCTGCAAGACCTGTTGGTTGCAGCCGAATACAGCCGATGGGAGGCGGATCTGGTCACGGATCCGCCGGACGCCGCGCCGCCGACTCCCACCGCGACCAACGAGCGCATGTACGTCATGGCCAGCTACCACGTCGCCTCCTGGTTCACCCCCGGCGCCTACTACTCGTTGTTCTTTCCGAACATGTCGGATCGTGAAGGTCGCGACGCCTACCAGCACGACGTGGCGCTGACCAATCGCTTCGACATCAACGAGCATTGGCTCTTCAAGCTCGAGGGTCACTACATGCACGGCACGGCCGCATTGGATCCAGCCCTCAACGGCGGCGTGCCCTTGTCGGGGCTGGCCGAGAACTGGGTCGTGTTTCTGGCCAAGACCACCGCCTACTTCTGAGGACCATGACGTCGATGCTTCCTCCTTTGGTACGCAAAGTAATCGACCGGCGCGGCTGGTTGCTCGGGGTCGCGCTCGCGACGCTGGTCCCGGCCAGGTCGAGCGCGGCCGAGTCGAGCGAGGGCTTCGTGGTGATCGTCCACCCGGGGTGCCCCGAATCACTGGAACGTTCGTTCCTCGCCGACGTGTTCCTCAAGAAGCGCACGCGCTGGCCCGACAGTCAGCCAATCCGCCCGGTCGATCAGAAGCCGTCGGCAAAGGTCCGCCGCGAGTTCTCCGAGGGTGTCCTGAAGAGATCGCTGGAAGCCGTCCGTAGCTACTGGCAGCAGCGCATCTTCTCGGGGCGCGACGTGCCGCCGCCGGAGCTCGAATCCGACGAGGCAGTCATCCGGCACGTCGCCAAGAACCCGGGGGCGGTGGGCTACGTCGCGGCGGGGCACGAGTTGGTGGGCGTGAGGCTCGTGCGTCTGAAGTGAGGGGACGATGAGGTTGACCGTCAAGCTGAAGCTGCTGCTGCTCGTGTGCGCGGCCTTGCTGTCGCTCGCTCTCGTGGTGGGGGTGAGCGAAAGCATCAGTCGCACGCAGCAGTCGGCGTTGGACGACGCCGAGCGGCGCCTGCTTCCCCGCCTCGAGCTGGGGCCGAAGCTGGACGCCGAGTTCGTGCGTTTGCGTCAAGGCATCCAGGACGCGGTGGCCGCACAAGATCTGGCCGCGCTGGACGCAACCATGGCCAACAAGACTCGCATCTTCGACCTCATCAACGGCGCAGGTGCTGCGCTGGAGCCTTCGCTCGCCGCCTCGCTGCGCTGGTCGGTGCAGGACTACTTCGAGATCGCGCGTGGCGTGTCCAGACGACTGATCGCCGGCGAAGTGGGCGAGGACATCGTGGACGGCATGCGGGACATGCAGGAGCGCCAACGGCGCGCCGAAGCGGCCATTCGCAAGGCCGCCGGCCTGGACCGAACGGAGCTGAACGCCAGCTTTGCGCGCGTGCGCGCTGCGGCCGAGCGTGCCACCAGGCTGCGCCTGGGCCTGGGTCTGGGGGCCGTCAGCGCCGTGCTGCTGTTGTGGCTCTGGGCCAGCGGTCGGGTGCTGCGGGCATTGCGGAGCCTTTCGGAGGGCTTCCAGCGCTTCGAGCAGGGAGATTTGACGCACACCATCCGCGTCGAAGGCAACGACGAACTCGGCGACGTGACCCGCGAGGCGAACCGCTTGGCGTCGAGCCTGCGCAGCTCGGAGCAGCGCAGGGCGCGTGACGACTGGATTCGGGATGGGCTCGCCGAACTCTCGAGACAACTGCAAGGTAGTCTCATGCCGGACGTGGTCGCCGAGCGGGTGCTCGGCTTCGTGGTGGAGCGGACTCGGGC
>DATIDO010000669.1:0-6346 GCA_035456245.1 Polyangiaceae bacterium | reverse complement strand
GACCGACGACCCGGCACGAAATGCCCACGACTCGGTGGTGCGGTCGACGGTCCGGGTTGCACAACCTGTGGATGGTTTGTGTCGACCCTGCGAGCTAGCGGTGGAAGAAATGGGCAGAGAGGGCCTCGGAGCGTGCGCCATCCCATCCCCCAAGTTACCCCCAGCAAGGGCACACCCGACCCCAATGCATAGTAGGTGCCGCACCGGCCACCCCAACCCATTGTGGTATTCTTTGGCCAGGTCCACTCACTTCGAGTAGATGTCGAATTCGCCATGGCTCACTCCCACGCCTCCTCACCGTTGCACTCCAAGAGCCCCTCCACCGCGACCTCGACCTCCGCCTCGCAATCGGGCGTGATCGAAGGCCCGGCGAGCCCCCCGGATCCGAACCGCAGCGCCGCGCAGGCCGATGCAGGTGCGCCACGTGGCGTCGGCTTCCGCCGCTATTTCTCCACGGCCGGTCGGTCCCCCTTCGACGAGGTGATCTGGGAGCGGCGCCGCAGCGTGATCACCAACCCGGACGGCTCGGTGGTGTTCAAGATGGAAGGCGCGGAGATCCCGCGTGACTGGTCACAGCTCGCCACGGACATCGTGGTCAGCAAGTACTTCCGCAAGGCTGGCCTCGGGCCGAACGGCGATCAGGCCGAGAGCAGCGTCCGCCAGGTGGTCACCCGCGTGGCTCGCACCATCCGCAAGGCGGGCGAAGCGGCGGGGCGCTACTTCCGCACCAGCGAAGACGCCGACGTGTTCGAGAACGAACTCTCCTGGCTGTTGGTCAACCAATACGGCGCCTTCAACTCGCCCGTGTGGTTCAACTGCGGGCTGTTCCACGAGTACGGCGTCGAAGGCCAGGGCGGCAACTGGGCCTGGAATGCCGAGCTCGCTCGGCCCACCGAAACGACGACCGCCTACGAGCGCCCGCAGTGTTCGGCCTGCTTCATCCAGACGGTGCCCGATGATCTGATGGGCATCTACGATCTGTTGAAGTCCGAGGCGCGCCTGTTCAAGTACGGCTCGGGGACGGGCTCCAACTTCAGCGCCATCCGGGGTCGCCAAGAGAAGCTCTCGGGCGGCGGCACATCGAGCGGCCTGATGAGCTTCCTCGAGGTGTTCGACCGGGCCGCCGGCTCCACCAAGAGCGGCGGCACCACCCGGCGCGCCGCCAAGATGGTCTGCCTCGACATGGATCACCCGGAGATCGAGGACTTCGTCACCTGGAAGGTCCGCGAGGAAAAGAAGGTGCGCGCGCTGGTGGCAGCTGGCTACGACAGCGACTTCAACGGCGACGCCTACCGCACCGTCAGCGGCCAGAACTCCAACAACTCGGTGCGCGTGACCGACACCTTCATGCAGGCCGCGCTCGGCGGCGGCAGCTGGCAGACCACCGCGCGCACGACCGGTCAGGTGATCGACACGCTCGACGCCGGCAAGCTGTGGCGCACCGTGGCCGAGGCCGCCTGGGCCTGCGCCGATCCCGGCGTGCAGTACGACTCGACCATCAACCGGTTCCACACCTGCCCCAACAGCGGGCCGATCCGAGCCTCCAACCCCTGCTCGGAATACATGTTCCTCGACGACACGGCCTGCAACCTGGCGTCGTTGAACCTCACCAAGTTCCTCGACGAAAAGGGTGAGTTCGACATCGCTGGCTACGAGTCCGCCATCGACGTGTTCCTCACGGCCCAGGAGATCTTGGTCGATCTATCGAGCTACCCGACCGAGGTGATCGCGCGCAACTCGCACGACTACCGCCCGCTCGGCCTCGGCTACGCCAACCTCGGCACGCTGCTGATGCTGCTCGGCATTCCCTACGACTCGGAGCGCGGCCGCGCCTGGGCCGGTGCGCTGACGGCCATCATGTGTGGCCGCGCCTACGCTCAGAGCGCCCGCCTGGCGGAGGCCCTGGGCCCGTTCGAGGGCTTCGGCAAGAACCGAGAGCCGATGCTGGACGTGATGCGCCTGCAGCAGAGCGCAGCCTACGCCATCCATCGCGAAGACTGCCCCGCGCCGCTGTTTCAGGCGGCCTGCGAGAGCTGGGACGAGGCGGTTCGCCTCGGTGAGAAGCACGGCTATCGCAACGCCCAGGCCACTGTGCTCGCTCCGACCGGCACCATCGGTCTGCTCATGGACTGCGACACCACCGGTATCGAGCCCGACTTCGCGCTGGTGAAGTTCAAGAAGCTGGCCGGCGGCGGCTACTTCAAGATCGTCAACCAGTCGGTGCCCGAAGCGCTGCGGCGTCTCGGCTACAGCGAGGCTCAGGCCGCCGAGATCGTCGCCTACGTCTCCGGCACCAACACGCTGCTCGGCGCGCCGCGGATCAACCGCCAGAGCCTGCGTGAGAAGGGCCTGACCGACGACGAACTGTCGCGCGTCGAGGCCGCCCTGCCCTCCGTGTTCGATCTGTCCCTGGCCTTCGCCCCCTGGGTGCTGGGCAACGAGTGCTACGAGCGCTTGGGGATCGGCAGCGACGAGCTGCGCAAGCCCGGCTTCTCCTTCTTGGGTCGCCTCGGCTTCGACCGCTCGGCCATCGAGCTGGCCGGGGAGACCATCGTGGGTCGCATGACCATCGAGGGTGCCCCGCACCTTCGCTCCGAGCACCTCTCGGTGTTCGACTGCGCCAACCGCTGCGGCAAGAAGGGCGAGCGTTTCCTCGCTCCGCTCTCACACATCCGCATGATGGCGGCGGCGCAGCCGTTCCTCTCGGGCGCCATCAGCAAGACGGTCAACCTGCCCAACGACGCCAGCATCGAGGACGTGCAGCACGTCTACGAAATGGGCTGGAAGTTGGGCCTCAAGGCCGTCGCGCTGTACCGCGATGGCTGCAAGGCTTCCCAGCCCCTGTCGAGCAGCAGCGCCAAGGAAGAAGCCGCGGAGGAGGAGTCCCCCGCGGTCGCCGCGGCCCCCGTCGCCGCGAGCCCCGAACGCGCTGCCGCCAAGGCGCAGCCTGCGACGCCTGCCCACGGCGAGCGGCGCCGACTGCCGACCAAGCGCCGTGGCTTCACGCAGGAGGCCGCGGTCGGCGGGCACAAGGTCTTCTTGCGCACCGGCGAGTACGCCGACGGGCAGCTGGGCGAAATCTTCATCGACATGCACAAGGAGGGCGCAGCCTTCCGCAGCCTGATGAACTGCTTCGCCATGGCCGTCAGCCTCGGCCTGCAGCACGGGGTGCCGTTGGAGACCTTCGTCGAGCAGTTCACGTTCACCCGCTTCGAGCCCCACGGACCGGTGCAGGGGCACCCGAACATCAAGTTCTCCACGTCGATCGTCGACTATCTCTTCCGCGTACTCGGGGTCGAGTACCTGGAGCGCTACGACTTCGCCCAGGTGAAGCCCACCGAGGAGCCGACCCGCATCGAGGATCCGACCGCGCGGGCCCTGACTGCTCCGGATTACACGGCTTCCGAGCCGCCGCCCCGTCAGGAGATGCACGGCGCGCTGGACGCGCAGCTCGAAGAGATGATGGGCGACGCTCCGGTCTGCGACGGCTGCGGGCACATCACGGTCCGCAACGGCGCTTGCTACAAGTGCCTCAACTGCGGCAACTCGATGGGCTGCTCCTGACGCCTGCTTCGGCTGACGGGCTCGGTTGACGACCGGCTGGGCTCCTAGCGGAGCTCAGCGGGCCCCGTGTTCGAACCCACCGCGCAGGGGGACCCGCACCCCTGCGCGCTCCAGCGTGACACCACGCCCCCGCTCGACACGCCCCAGCACCTTCGCGAAGCGGGGGCGCCGGGCGCGCGGCCCCGTCGCCAACAGCGCATAGTCCTCGCCGCCCTGCAGGAGCGCCTCCAGCGCGCCGTGGCCGAGCGACCGGCAGAGCTTCTCGAAAGCCGGGGACACCAGCGTCTCCAGGCGTTCTGCCTCCAGGCGGAGCGCCACGCCGCTCTGCCCGGCGAGATGGTCCGCGTCCCCCACCAGGCCGTCCGACACGTCCAAGCAGGCCGTCGCTCGCCCGAGCAGGCGAGGCCCCAGCTCCACGAGCGCGCGCGGGCGAAGCTGGGCGCGCACGCAAGCGCGCGCCAGCGGCTCGGTGACGCGCCGACCGGCTTGGAGCAGCTCGAGCCCCACCCGGGCCATGCCTAGCTCACCCACCAGCCAAATCTCGTCACCAGGGCGCGCGCCCGAGCGTAGCAGCGGCTCGGGTCCAACCGCTTTCGAAGCGCGCGCCGAGCCCTTCATCACCCCGAGCACGCTCGTCACCACTTGGAACTCACGACCGTGCGCGAGGTTGCCACCGATGATGGGGCAGCCGAGTTCGGCCGCTGCGGCAGCTTGGGCGCGCGCGAAGCTGCGCAAGGCGCGCTCGTCGAGCCGTGGGCTCAGCGTGACGTGGGAGAGTGCCGCCAGCGGACGCGCCCCCATGGCGGCGACGTCGCTCACCGCCGCGTTCAGCGACTTGTGCGCGACGTCGGCCGGACTGGCCCAATCGAGCCGGAAGTGAACATTCTCCAGGCATGCGTCCGTCGTCCAGACGCTGCGCTGCCCGAGGGGCGCGAGCACCGCGCAGTCGTCGCCGATGCCCAAGACCACGCCGCCCGGCTTGCCGGACTTGCCCGGCTTGCCCGTCTTACTGGGCCCGCTGGCCTTGCCAGACTTGGCGGTCCGGGCGGCCTGGGCCGGATCCAGACGAGAGCGCAGCAGCTCGAGCGCCCGCCACTCGCGCGGCGCCGCCGATTTCATGGCGCCTTCTTGATCGGGATCGTCACGACGAACACGGTGCCACTCGGCGAGTTCGGTTGGACCCGAACCTTGCCGTCGTGCGAGTCGACCAGGCGCTTCACGATCGACAGGCCCAAGCCGGCGCCGCCGGCCTGGCGCGTGGCGCTCGAGTCCACCTGATAGAACGCATCGAAGACGCGCTCTCGTTCTTCCTCGGCGATACCAATACCGCTGTCGGCCACTCGGAACTCGATGGCGTGACGACGCGCGGGCGCCAGCAGCACCTGCCCGAGCCCCGGAGGCACCTCGCTCGCCCAGCCGATCTGGGTCGCGCTGACCAGCACCTGGCCGCCCTCGGGCGTGAACTTGATGGCGTTCTCGGTCAGGTTGAGCAGCACCTGGCGCAGGCGCTCGCCGTCCGCATACAGCGGCGAAAGCTCGCCCTCGGAAGCCGCCTGCAGGCTCACACCGCGCTTGCGCGCCGTCGGCGTCAGCGTAGCCACCACGTCGTCGATCAGCGCGCGCGGCGAGACCATCTCGCGGCGCATGCTCATGGTGCCGCTCTCCAGCTTGGAGAGATCGAGCAGGCTCTTGATCAAGCCGAGCAGCTGCTCGCCCTTCTCGTGGATGGTACCGACGAACTCACGCTGCTCGCCCACCAGCTCACCGGCGATGCCCTCGAGCAGCATCTCGCTGTAGCCGATGATCGAGGTGAGTGGGGTGCGCAGCTCGTGCGAGACCGTGGCCAGGAAGTTGCTCTTGAGCCGATCCAGCTCTTTGAGCCGATCGTAGGCCAGCTGCAGCTTCTTGTTCTTGTCGCTCAGCTCGCGAAAGCTCTCGCGCACCGACGCCATGTGCATGTTGCTGGCCAGGTGGGCCTTGAGCCCCGAGAAGACCAACAAGTCGAGCGTGGCGCGCAGGTGCCGATCGATGCGCTGGCACTCTTCGTCCGTGAGGTGCGGCAGCAAGGCTGCCAGCCGACGCAGCTCTGCGGGATCCAGAGCCTCGTCCAGGCCGAAAACGACGTCGGGCAACGAGTCGCGCCCCGGTGTCAGGAAGGGACCGAAGATGGTGCGACCGAGGATCTGCCCCTCGTAGACGATGGCCATCGCCAGGTACTTGCCACCCGAGACACAGGGCACCTCGGCCGCACGATCCTCACTGGGGCGCACGCGGCGCACCTCGTTGATGATCGCCTGCACGGCGGCGCGGCCGCCACGGGTGGTCTCCAGGTACTTGTACAGCTCGGGCTGGGCGCTGGTATCGGCCAACAACGTGCCCGCCGACGAGTAGACGCGCAGCGCCACACCGAACAACTGCTCGAAGCTGTGGGTCATCTCCAGCAGCGCGGGCCGGTCGAGCAGCTCCTCCAGCTCGAAATGTTGCGCGACCGCGATGTCGTCGAGGCTGCGGGGCGTATCACTCACGACCGCGCCTCCTTTCGCACACCCAAGCGTTGCTCGAGAATACGTTCGATCGTGTCGTTGCGGCCGAGCTTCTGCGCCACGTGCTCGACGAAGGTCTCGCCGTCGAAGCCGAACTTGCCGCGCAAAGAGTGCTGCTGCTCGATGCTCTGCCAGGTGAGGTGCAGCAGGCCCAAGAAACACTCGACGACGCCGACTCCCTGCGTGGCGACGGCCAAGTAGACGGGCTCCCGTCCACCGCGGGCCATCTCGGCCAGCTC
>DATIDO010000668.1:0-4189 GCA_035456245.1 Polyangiaceae bacterium | reverse complement strand
TCTACACGGCCATCAAGGGAGTGGCCGAGTTCTACAAGGACAAGGGCAATCACATCATCACCACGGTGATCGAGCACAAGGCCGTGCTCGACACGTGCAAGCGCCTGGAGAAAGAGGGCTATGAGGTCACCTACCTGCCCGTCGGTACCGACGGCCGGGTCGATCCGGAAGCGGTTCGCGCCGCCCTCACCGACAAGACCATTCTGGTCAGCGTCATGCTGGCAAACAACGAGGTCGGCACCATCCAGCCGATCGCCGAGATCGGCCAGATCACTCGTGAGAAGGGCGTGCTCTTCCACAGTGACGCCGTGCAGGGCATCGGCAAGACGGCCTTCGACGTGCGCACCATGAACGTCGACTTGGCCTCGCTCACCGCCCACAAGATCTACGGCCCCAAGGGCGTCGGCGCGCTCTACGTGCGCCGCAGCAAGCCGCGCGTGCGCCTGTCGGCGCTGATGGACGGTGGTGGTCACGAGCGCGGCAACCGCTCGGGCACGCTCAACGTCCCCGGCATCATCGGCTTCGCCAAGGCTGCGGAGATCCTGATGCGGGAGGGTGAGGCGGAGCAGAAGCGGCTCCGCGCGCTGCGCGACCGCCTGCACCAGAAGATCGCCTCCCGCCTCGACAGCGTGGTCCTGAACGGGCACCCCGAATACCGGCTGCCCGGCAACCTGAACCTGTCGTTCTCCTTCGTCGAGGGCGAGGGTCTGATGATGGCCATCAAGGACGTCGCCGTCTCCAGCGGCTCGGCCTGCACCAGCGCCAGCCTGGAGCCGAGCTACGTGCTGCGCGCCATGGGGCTCGACGAGGAGCTGGCCCATTCGTCGATCCGCTTCGGCATCGGTCGCTTCAACACCGAGGAAGAGATCGACTTCGTGGCCGACCTGATGGTGAACAAGGTCAGCAAGCTGCGGGACATGTCCCCGCTCTACGAAATGTTCAAGGAGGGCATCGACCTGAAGTCGATCGAGTGGACCGCACACTAGTTTTCTTGGGGCTCGTCAGACGAGCCCAGGCCTCCGGTCTTTTTGGGGCTCGTCAGACGAGCCCTGGCCTCCGGCGGGCCACCCACTCTCGACCCAGCGCGACCCAACCCACCAGTTTCCCAGGAGATTGCACCATGGCCTACAGCGACAAAGTCATCGACCACTACGAGAACCCGCGCAACGTCGGCAGCTTCGACAAAGAGGACCCGAACGTCGGGACCGGCTTGGTCGGTGCTCCGGCTTGCGGTGACGTGATGCGTCTGCAGATCCGCGTGAACGACGAAGGCGTGATCGAGGACGCCAAGTTCAAGACCTTCGGCTGTGGCTCCGCCATTGCCTCTTCTTCGCTCGCTACCGAGTGGATCAAGGGCAAGAAGCTGGAGGACGCCGAGGCCCTGGCCAACAGCCAAATCGCCGAGGAGCTGAGCCTGCCCCCGGTGAAGATCCACTGCTCGGTGCTGGCCGAGGACGCCATCAAGAGCGCCATCGAGGATTACCGCAAGAAGAAGGCCGCGCGCGAGGCGCTCGGCTGAATCGTTGCGAATCGCCCCGCGAACCGTCCCCCTTTCGAGTTTGGTCATGAACCAGTCCGCAGTCAGCCCCGTCGAGTCCGCACCCAGCGCGTCTCCCCTTCCTCTCGTCTCCGGCAATACCTGGGCTGACGCACTCGCGCGCACGCCCAAGACCGGATTCGCGTTCACTTCCGGCGCGGCCAACTACGCGCGCGAGAAGCTGGCCAAGCGCGGCACGCCGGACGCCATGGTCCGAGTGGGCATCAAGGGCGGTGGCTGCTCGGGCTTCAGCTACGTGATCCAGTTCGAGGACGGTGAGCCCAAGAGCCGCGACTACGCCTACGAGGTCGACGGGGTGCGCTTCTTGCTCGACAAGAAGAGCTTCGTCTACCTGGCAGGCGGCATGCTGGACTACGAGAAGACCCTGATGTTTCAGGGCTTCAAGTTCCGGAACCCGAACGAGGCGTCCAGCTGCGGCTGTGGCCATTCGTTCACGGTGAAGTGAGCGAGGGAGTGTCCGACGCTTTCGATCTCCTCGGCCTCGAGCCGCGCTTCGACATCGATCCGGTCCAGCTCGACCAGCGCCACCGCGAGTTGAGTTTGGTCCTGCATCCGGACCGATCGAGCGGCAAGTCGCCGGCCGAGCGCCGCGCCATGCTGTCGCGGGCGATGGAAGTGAACGAGGCGCGTCGTCGCCTGGTCGATCCGGTGCAGCGCGCCGAGCTGCTCTTGGTGCGGCGCGGCGTGGCGGTGGGTGAAGGTCGGGAGCCGGCAGCGGCGCCCGAGCTGCTGATGGAAATGATGGAGCGGCGTGAGGAGCTGCGCGAAGCCGGACAACGCCGGGACGCGCAGGCGCTGGCGAAGCTGGGCGAGGCGGTGACCGTCGATCGCCAGCGAGCCGAGGCCCGCTTGGCTCAGCTTCTGGGCGGTGAGGCGCTGGAGGCCAGCGAAGCGCTCCGCTTGCTGGGGGCGCTGCGCTACTTCCGGCGCTTCTTCGACGAGCTGGGCGCGCTCCAAGACGAGCTCGACTGACGGAACCGACCGAAAAAATGCTTCTCGATATCTACGATCCCAAGGCGGCACCGCGCGCCATCGGCATCGATCTGGGGACCACCCACTCGATCGTGGCAGTGCTGCGCGACGAGCGCCCCGAGGCTCTGGTGACCTGTGACGGCGGGGCGCTCTTGCCCAGCGTGGTGCATTTCGGCGACCACGGCAGCGTTTTGGTTGGCCGCGCCGCCAAAGCTCACGCCACCCGCGAGCCGGAGCGCACCATCTCCAGCGCCAAGCGCTTCATGGGCCGCTCTCACGACGAGGCGCGCAGGCAGTCACTGCTGTCCGTTCGGTTGGCGACCCCGCAGAGCGAGGAGGAGGCGCGCGTGGTGCGCTTCGACTTGGGCGGGCGTCTGGTCACGCCGATCGAAGTGTCGGCCAAGATCCTGGAGAGCCTGAAGCAGAGCGCGGTGGATCAGCTGACGCGCGTCGGCGGAGTGGTCATCACCGTCCCGGCCTATTTCGACGACGCGCAGCGCCAAGCGACGAAGGACGCGGGGCGCTTGGCGGGGCTCGAGGTGTTGCGCTTGTTGAACGAGCCGACGGCCGCCGCGTTGGCCTATGGCCTCGACAACCGTCACAACGGCCTGTTCGCGGTCTACGATCTGGGCGGCGGCACCTTCGACATCACGGTGCTCACGCTCGACGATGGCGTGTTCCAGGTGAAGAGCACCGGCGGCGACAGTCAGCTCGGTGGCGACGATTTCGACCGGGCGATCGCCGAGCGCATGATGGGAGCCATGGGCTTCGCCGCCGAGGAGTTGCCGGCGGTGCCGGCCGAGGTGGTGGAGGTGGTCCTGGAGGCGGCGCGTCGGCTCAAGCACGGGCTGAGCGAGCACGAACGCGTCGAGGTCGAGCTGCCTGCGCGCGGCGGAGCCGAGATTGTGTTCGCCGGCAGCCGTGCCGAGCTGGCGGAGTGGATCGCCCCCTGGCTGGAGCGCTCGGCCAAGGCCTGTCGTCGCGCCCTGCGCGACGCAGGGGTGACGGCCGAGCAGCTGGACGGCGTGATCCTGGTGGGCGGCTCGACGCGCATGCCGGCGGTTCGGGAGCACGTGAAGCAGCTGTTCGGGCGCGAGCCGCTCTGCGAGATCGATCCGGACTTGGTCGTGGCCTACGGCGCTGCGCGCCAGGCTGCCGCGCTCAGCGGCGAGGGCGAGGATGTCCTGTTGCTGGACGTGCTGCCGCTGTCGTTGGGCATCGAGACGATGGGCGGAGGGGTCGACAAGATCCTGCCGCGCAACTCGACCATCCCGGTGGGCGCGCGCGCGACCTTCACCACGTATGCCGACAACCAGACCGGCTTCGAGCTGCACGTCGTCCAGGGCGAGCGCGAGTTGGCGCAGGACTGCCGTTCGCTCGCACACTTCTCGTTGCGCGGCATCCCGCCGCTGCCTGCTGGTCTGGCGCGGCTCGAGGTCGAGTTCCACGTGGACGAGAACGGCTTGCTGACGGTCAAGGCGCGCGAGTCGGTCACCGGGCAGAGCACCAGCGTCGAGATCAAGCCCAGCTATGGCCTGACCGACGATCAGATCGAAGACATGTTGATCGACGCGCTGGAGCACGGCGAGAGCGATCTGGAAGCGCGCCGCTTGGCCGACGCGGTTGTCGAGGCCGAGCGCGTGCTCGGGGCGACGCTCA
>DATIDO010000667.1:0-5109 GCA_035456245.1 Polyangiaceae bacterium | reverse complement strand
GGGTACACCTTGCCGTCTTGCAGCTGGTAGGTGCCTGCCGTCGCCGAGGAAATCTGCACGGTGCCGGACATCGGCGCATGCAGGCCGCCCAGATCGAGCGCGCGGGTGCCGTTGATGAACACCCAGACGTCGTCGTCACCGGTGAAGGCCAGCGTCGCCGTCTTGGAGGCGTCGTAGCGGAACCAGTGCTTCACGCGCGAGGTGAAGTGGAAGTTGTGCAACAGCTGGGCCGTGGTGGCCGTGGGACGCCAACTGGACTCCTGGGACCACAGGGGGGTGGTCAGGCCCGAGTAGGTCACGTTCACGGTGGCGTCGTGGTAGCCGTCGGTCGTGGAGTTCACGTCGTCGGTCGTCTCACTGGCGGTGCGCGGCGTGATCCCCTTGTCGTCCAAGGGAAAGAAGAACGGCTGCCCATCCACCTCGGCGTGGCTGGCGTCCAAGGTGGCGATGCGAGTGCCGTCGTTCTGCCAGCGGTTCACGTAGCCGCCCGCGCCGTTGGCGAACAGCAAGAGCTCGCCCACGATGGGCTGGGAGTTCACGCCGGCGACGTGGACGAACCAGTTGGCGAGCTGTGTAGGACGGTGACAGGTCATGTTGCTGCCCAGCACCGGCAAGCCATCGGCGCCCAACTCGGACTGCACGATGTTCGCGCGGTTCCCGTCTTCGCAGTTGATCTGGAAGTCGGGGTGGGCCTGGCTGTGGTCGATGAACACGGCTGGAATGCGCAGGATGCAGTCGCCGCCTACCCCTTCACAGGCGGGCTGCTCGCAGATAGAGCCCACCTCGACCTGACAGCTGGACGAGCAGCCGTCCCCGTCGAGCGTGTTGCCGTCGTCGCAGTCCTCACCCAGGACGATGCCGTCACCGCACAAGGAGCTACAGCCGTTCTTGCCGTCGCAGCTCGGCTCGACCTGACAGGTCTCGCTACAGCCGTCGAAGGGGACCGTGTCGCCGAAATCGCAACCCTCGGTGCCCTCGGGGGTACCCAACGCGCCACTGGCTTGGCCATCGCCACACACGGTCGGGGTACAGACGCTGGGCGAACCCGAGCACTTGGTGTTCGGCTCGATCTTGCAGCGGGCCGAGCAGCCGTCGTTCGGATCGGGGTTGCCGTCGTCGCACTGCTCGGGGAACGTGACGACGCCATCACCGCAGCGCACGAAGGCTCGACAGGCCTCGCCCGGAACCCGACAGAGAAAACCCGCCTCCACTGCGCTGCAATCGGCGCTACAGCCGTCGCCGCCCGTCGTGTTGGCGTCGTCGCAGACCTCCTCCTCCGCCAGCAGACCGTCACCGCAGATCGCCTCGCAGGTCGTGCAGACGCCGTCGTCATCGGTACCGAAGTCGGTCCCGTCACCGACGTCCGAGTCGGGGGTTCCGCCGTCATCGGTATCGCCCGGATCGTCCGATGGTGAGTCGTTCCCGTCTCCGTCGCCTGCGGGCGTGCACGCAAGCGGGAGCCAAGTCGAGGTCAGAACGGTCAGGGCGAACAGTCGATGGTGAAATGCCACAGAAACATCTGTGGGGGTCGGCCCGTTTCAGTTCAAACGGATTCGTAGGCAACATTCCACGTTGACCACGAAAGGTGGGGACGTGTGGAGGCGAATCCCCCCACCTCCGACTTCGAAGTGGAAGCGCTGTCCGTCGAGCGATGGGCGCTCCGCTTTTCACGGAGCACCGCTCGCCGCCGCGCTTCGTTCGCTCGTCGTTCAGAGTTGGCTGTAGCGCTCGGACAAGAGACGTCCGGCCGCATCTCGCGCCGACTGCTCCATGTAGCCGAAGCGTGTGGCCAACACCGCCAGCGCTCGCTCGATGCGCTCTTTGTCGGGCGGCTTGAGACTCTCGGGCTCCTCGGCGAGCTGACGGCAGAAGCGCGCCAGCACCACCTTTTTCTCTTCGAAGACCGACTTGCGAATGCGCGCCAGCGCGTCGCGGAACACCTCGCCCTCGCGCACCGGCACCCCTGGATGTTCGAGCGCAAAGGCCGCAATTCGGCGCAAAAGCCCCGCGCGGAAGGCCGCCGCGTCGCCGCTCGCTCCCAGCAGCCGCTCCACGTCGGCCATCAAGCGCTCGTCCGGCGGCTCGTGGTCGCCCGTGGTGGAGTTGCGCATTTTCTCGCCCTTCACCGAGGCGCTCACGTGCTCGATGTAGCGCCCGAGCAGCTCGTCGTAGCGGCCCTCTTCGACGATGCCGCTGGCCTGCCGGAACTCGTCCTCGATGACGTCGAACAGCCAATGCCGCAGGCGCCTGCGGAAGTCGGCGTGATCGTGGAAGCCGCCGGGCTGGGCCTCGAGGCGCAGGAAGGCGTAGTCGTTCACCCGCTCGCAGAGCTCGTCCAGCTCGTCCAGCACCGCGAAGGGCGACAGGTAGGCAAACTGGGGGTGCTGGGCCGCATCGAGCAAGAGCGCGCGCATCTCGCGCGGCGAAGCCCCGAAAGAGGCCTCGTAGTCGACGACGGTGTCCCACTCGTGAAAGAGCTCCTGAACCAGCGGCCAGAGCTCGAACGACACGTCATCGGTGTCCGTCTGCGCCTCTCGGCCGGCGAAGAGCTGCATCTTGTCCCAGGCGGACAGCTTGCTGATCGCCTCCTTGAAGTTCGGCGCCACGCGGTTCGGATCGGGGCGACGCAGGCGGCTGAGCACGGCGAAACGAGCAGCGAGCGCGGTGGCGTGAGGCGCCACGTGGGTGCGCACGCCCGAAGCGATCTGCCGGTCGTAGATGGTCCGCTCGTCCATGTAGCTGCGCAGGTACGGCACGCGCACCAGGTCCAAGCGGCCGCGGAAGCTCTCGAACTCGCTGTGCTGACGGAAGGCCGTCAGGTGCAGCTCGTTGCCGCTGGCCAAGAGGACCGTGTTGACCAGGAGTGACTGCGAGGCGAGCGCCACCTCGCCGGTCTCGGCCGTCATCTGCAGGTACTTGAAGGCGTCGATGGGACGCTTGAGCAGATCGGAAAGCTCGAGCAGGCCGCCCGCTGCGTCGACCAGCTCGCCTGCCACCTCGTACAGGCTGAGCCCCTGCAGGCTCGTGGGCAGCGAGCCCAGGTTGCGATCGGCCGTGACCTGCCGCTCCCGGGCATCGACGCTCAGCTCGGGCCCCAACGTGACGGCGCCCACGCGATAGCGGCGTGAGACGAAGTAGCGCTCGACCTGAACGTGGCGCAGCACCTCGGCCAGGTTGCCTCCGTAGGAGGCCAGGAGCGCCGAGAAGATCTGCTGGCTCTTGTGACAGAGCGTGCCGTGAGTCAGCCAACGAGGCAGCCGCGCTGTCCCCGACGTGGACCCCGGGCTCACCTTCACTCCGGCCTGGCGCAGCGTGGCCTCGAACAGGCGCTGGCGCTGCTCGAGGGGCACGAGGAACAGCGGGTGGTCGCGCACCTCGACGATGACGCGGGCCTCCAGCTCTTCATCGGGCAGGTGCGCGTAGCTGAGCGGGCGCTCGGAGGTCGGGCGCTCGCCGCCGAAGCCGATGGTCCCGCGAACCGAGGCCTTTTTGGGAAAGACCCAGTTGTAGCGATAGAGCGCACCCTCGGTGCGGGTCGAATAGTCCTCGAGCCCGCGCATCAGGCAGGCGGCGATGGTGCTCTTGGCCGAGCCGTTGGGACCGTGGAGCAGGATGACGCGGTTGGCCCGCCCTTCCTGGACGAAATTGCCGAGCGCGCGATGCAGCTCGTCCTGCACCTCTTCCTGCCCCACGAGCGCCTCACGGCGCTCCTCGTCGTCGGCCAGGAACTCGCGGTCGAACACGCGATAGCGCGTCTCCTTGCCCCAGGGCCGCGGCACCGAAACCGTGCCGTAGTGATCGATCATGTCGCGCAGGTACGTTGCGGCGTCGCGCAGCTGCCTGCCCGGGTTCTCTTGGAAGACGTCCAAGTACTCGTCGAACGAAAGCAGCCGGCGCTCCCGATCGTAGGAGCGCTTCATCTCGGCCGAGATCTCATTCAGCTCGTGGCGCACGTTCCCCATGGCCCAGCCTACCACGGACGCTCGAGGGCGTGACCACGGGCTTCGACGGGCCGGATCCGTACGTGAGCGTGGGGCCTCGCGTCAGGACGCGGTGATGGTCCAGACCAGCTCGCGCGAGTCGGGGATGCACACGTCCTTGCGGCACACACCGAACGACAGCTTGCCCCGAACGGCGCGCGCACCCGGCTGGGTGAGCTTCACCTTGCCGCGCAGCTCGGCCGAGTAGGTCTCGATCTTCGCCTGCTCCTGCTTGAGCACGGGGAGCTCGGGCTCCACGGCCTCGCTCGCTCCGAAGCGGAACTTGATGGGATACTCCGGGTTCACCTTGAAGCCGTCCTTGGCCTTCAGGACCACGGTCACTTCGACCGGCTCACCGCGGGGCGCCGAGGTGGGGCCGCTGATCGAGACGTCGAAGGTCTGCTCGCTGTAGCTCGGCTGCGCGGGCGGAGCTTCCGAGGCGGGGGCAGCCTGAGCAGCCGCGCCGGGCTGAGCCGCGGCAACTGCCGCCGGCTTCTCGCCAGCAGGAACGGCCTCCGACTCGGCGCTGGCCCGACTGCAGGCTCCCGTGAAGCCCAGGACGGCCACGAGTGCGGTGGTGAAGCGGAGACTCTGCGCGCTGCTCATGCGGTTGGGATACCACGCCCCCAGCGCTCAGCCAGGGGTCGCCTCAGAGGACCCAAATGAATGCGCCGAGGACCAGCGCAGCCACGAGCGCCACGCCCCACCACAACCAGCGCGGACCGGCCGGGTCGCCGAGCCCGGGGATCAGCAGAGGCCCCTCGTCGTCGCGTACTGGTTCGTGCGGCGCAGGGGGTTTCGCGAGCTCGGCTGCGTGCGCGTCGGGCCCAGCGGAGTCCTGCCCCGAGGCGACCGGGATCGCCGGCAAGCGCGGGCCGGGGCGCACCCCGAGGAATGCGGCTTCACCGAGGGAATCGTCCTCGCCGAAGAACGAATCGGCCACGTCACGCGGCTGAGGTGTGGCCGGAGCCTCCGAAGGAGGACGCTTGGCCAGGCTCTCGGCCAGCACTCGTTCGGGCAGCTCGGCCCACACGTGGTGCCCACCTTCGAGCCCATGGGCCGCGCCCAGCGCATCGGCGAACGCCCCGACCGTCTCGTAGCGGAGCGAAGGCAGCTTCTTGAAGGCGCG
>DATIDO010000666.1:0-3390 GCA_035456245.1 Polyangiaceae bacterium | reverse complement strand
GCTGTCGTCATGCACGGGCGAATAGGAGAACGTGAACCAGGTCTGCTCGTCGTAGCCCTTGCGGTTCATCACGAGCGGCAGGTCTTCGTGAAAACTCGCGTTTCCGGACATGGCCGCATCGATCAGCGGAGCGATGTCCGTCCAGATTTCTGTCCAGATGTCCTTGAAGCGCCGGCCCATCGCCGCCGGATGTTTCGCGCCTAGGATCTCGGCGTAGGAATCGTTGTAGATGAAGCCAAGTTCCTCGCCCCAGGCGACGAACATGGGGAACTGGGACTGCAAAAGCAGGTCGACGACCGTGCGCAATGCGCGGGGCCACTGTTCCGGTTGCCCGAGAGGCGAGCCCGACCAGTCGTGACTGCGCATCAGGGCGCCCATGCGTCCGCCGCCTCGAGGGAACTGAGCTTCCGGGACGGCGCGCGGCTTCACAGGATTGGATGAAAGCGAATCCGCCGAGAATATCTGCAAGACACGGCGTCTGGCCCCCCCATGAGGGAGGGGAGAGGAAGGGCTGAATTCACGAGACGTCTCCGACATGAGGGAACACAACTTCGACGAGCATGCGCGGCAAGAAGACCATCCCCATGGGATCTGGGTGCTCGGTTCCGACTCAGCGCGCACGAAGGACCTGGTCGACCCTCTTCAGCCAAGGTCGCGGCCCCAAAAAAGACAGCGAAACTATCACCACGAAAGCTGAACCGGACTTGAACGGGCGCCATGGAATCGACGGCGTCACGAAGCCGTCCAACCCCTTGAGCCATTGCACTTCGGCGTGCACAATGCTTTGACTAGGCAACTGCAGAGGTAGTGAACATGGACAAGCGATCGTTCCTGGCCACGGTACTTCTGGCCGCTTTCGCAACGGGGTGTACTACCACCTCAAAGACCGGGGCTGACCCGGCGGCGAAGCGAGCCAGCATCGATGCGTCGGTCGATGCCGCACTTTCCAAGCTCTACGCTCAGGCCCCGGGCTCGCGCGAAATGACGGGCAAGGCGAAGGGCGTGCTGGTGTTTCCGGCGGTGGTTTCGGCCGGGCTGGGGGTGGGCGGCTCCTACGGGCAGGGCGCATTGCGCGTGGGTGGCAAGACCGATAGCTACTACAGCACCACGGCGGCATCGGTCGGCTTACTGGCCGGGGCCGACTCCAAGGCGGTCTTCGTGCTCTTCATGACTCAGGAATCGCTGGACAAGTTCCGCACGAGCAGGGGCTGGACGGCGGGCGCGGATGCTTCGGTCACCATGCTGAAGATTGGCGCTTCGGCTGCAGTCGATACGCAGACCATGCAGCAACCCGTCGTGGGATATGCGCTCAGCAACGCGGGCCTGATGGCCAACCTCAGTCTCGACGGCACCAAGGTCAACAAGCTCGACTTTTGATTCGCCCAAGACGGCTCTCTCCGTCGCTCGGTCATGGGCGGAACCAGCTATTTCCTACTACCAGATACACCGCCGTGGTGCCTGGGCTGCGAGCCACGTCGATGCCCACATCCAGACCGAACTTGCGTGCCAGCTCGTAGCGGAAGCCGAAACCGCCGCTGCCCACGTTCTGCGTGGCAGAAAAATTCTCGCCGGTGGTGCGTGTCGTCCCACCCCCGCCGAACAAGACACCGCTCCAGCGGCCAAAGAAGCGCCAACGCCCCTCCACTTCGAGGGAGGCCACTTGGTCGCCCTGGTAGCGCATCGCGGGGACGCCACGCAGTTGGACGAACGGCCGCAAGAAGAAGGGGGTGCCGTCGGACGACCAGGCATAGCTTCCCCGCACGCCCAACGTGACGCCACGTGCCAATGGCTGCCAGCCCATCACGATCTGCTGGAAGCGCTCGAAGTCATCGGTCGAGCCCAAGGCCTCGCGTGACGCCAGCCAGGACGTTTCGGCATAGATTCCGCGCGTGGGCGTGAAGATGTTGTCCCGCGTGTCGTACTCGAGGATGAGGGTCGGCGCGGAGATCTTCACGCGGGCACTTTCTGCCGGACCGGCAGGCTGGGGCCCCTCGCGCAGCTTCGGGTCGACGTCGACGTCGGCGAAGACGTAGCGCATGCCGATCGCCCACGGCGACTTCGGCGCGAGCTGCCAATTGACCTGTGCGACGGCGCCTGCGAACTGCAGCGAGTAGCGCACCTTCTGTTCCAACGATGGCAAGCCGGGGCCCAGGCCGTAGAAGTCGAGGTTGACCTGTCCGGTCGCGGCGCCGAACAGGGTGCGCAAGCGCCCGTCCATCCAGCGGCTGGCGTCCCCCGCGAACGCACCCTTCGTCCCGTTCTCGGTGGCGAACGCCCCGATGGCCGAGATGTCGGGGCGCGACCAACCTTCCTCACCCGCTTCCTTGCGTGGCCGCAGGAACATGCCGGCGGCGCCGCCGCCATAGCCGACGGCCGGCTCCGTCACGACGATCGGGATCGGCAGGAAACCGCGGGGATTCTCGAGGAAGCTGCTCAGGTCGAAGGCGCCATCCTCGGGATCGAAGAACCGTTCGCGGCCTCGTGGGGCGGGCTCTTTCATGGTCTCTGAAGTGAACGCACCCTCAGCGCGCAAAGGTTCGGGCGAGGCCTGGGCGCTGACGTCCGTCGAAGCGACCATGGCAAGCGCAGAAAGCAGGGCGTGCGGCAGCAAACGCATCGTTGAATGTCCAGACGGGGTGTGTAAACTTCGCGACGAATCCCCATTAGGGGCCTCCAGGCGCCGCCAGATCAGCGGGCTGATGCTCCGCAGCACTGCGCGCAGCTGCAGGACCTCCTGCCCGGAAGACACCCCAGTTTCCATTCCCGAAGCTTACTTTGCTGCACTGCACACCCCCAGGAAATGGATGCTCTCCATTCCGCGGTTTCCTCCATGGAGGCTTGTCCAACATCTGCCCTCAGGCCGTTGGCGCGCTCAACGGTGTCAGGCCGCACGGGCAGGTATCGGACAACCCTAAACCCCTCCGGTCATTCGCCTTCGATCGCTCAACGGCAGGAAGCAAGACGGAAGCAGTCGTTGGCTCAACCGAAAGGCAATCAGCGCCCAGCGCAGGCAGCTATTGGAAAGGGGTGGGAGCCACGCATCCGCCGAGCCTCGAGGTCCACGCAGACGACATGAGAAGGAATCAAATGTGCCGAGGGGCGTTTCCGCAAGGTTGACAGCGCCAGATCTTCCACTAAGAATCGGCTCGCATCTCGGCTTTCGTCTCGACGTTGCCGCGTCGTGAAGGAGATCTGTGGAAACATCGAATGAGCCTTACACCAAGGGACAAGAGCTGAGGAGCTTCCTGTTCCTTTCCGTCGTGATGGCGCCCGTGCTCGCGGGCATCATCGTCGCAGGTTGGGGCTTCCTGGTCTGGATGTACCAGATATTTGCTGGCCCGCCTGGCAGCTGAGCGATCGTGCATGCCTTGCAGCGCCCATGCCCCCCTG
>DATIDO010000665.1:0-6678 GCA_035456245.1 Polyangiaceae bacterium | reverse complement strand
CCCAGCGGTGGAGGTGCTCGACTGGCTGCGCCGCCAGAGCTCATTCGAGATCCGCTTTCGGCTGGACGAGCTGACGGGCGCCCTCGAACTCGCGGACCCGGAGGCCATCGCCGCGATTGCCGAGCTGGTGCGCGCGAGCGGGGAAGGTTGGCCGCAGCACTGGCGCCGGCGGGCGGCGAGCGCCTTCGCCGCGCCCTCCGACGAGCAGGCGTTGCGGGCGCGCCTCTCCGCTCGGTCACTGCCGCGCACCACCAGCGCAGCAGTGCTGCTGGCCTGCCTGGAGGAGCGCGGGGTGACCGGGCGCAGCGCGCAGGCGTTGCTCGACTGGCTGGGCGGCGATGCGGCTCTGCTCTTCGAGTCCACGGCCAGTGCCGAAGGCCGCCGCCAGCAGGAGCTGCGCGCCCGAGCGCGCGCCGCGTCCGAGGAAGATCCGTCGACGGTCCGCCGCGAGATCGTGCGCGAACTGAGCGCAGGCGAGCCGCTCGACAAGGCGTCCTTCGCTCGCGTCCTCGCCGAGCATGCGGCCTTTCTGGAGGCGAACGGCGCAGGCGGGCGCTTCGAGCTCACGGTCGAAGGAGGCTTGCCGGTCGCTCGCTACTCGAAGACCGAACCACCCGGCCAGGCCCAGCTCGCCTTCTGTCAATTGACGGGCCTCAAGTGTTCGGGCGCGCGGCTACCCTTCGCCGATCTGACGGGGGTGCGCGCCGAATCGACGAGCTTCGCTCGCGCCGAGCTGGTCGGAAGCCAGTTCGCGTACGCGCGCCTCCAGCGCTCGACGTTCAGCGACGCCACGCTGAAGGGCGCGAACTTCACCGGCGCGCAGCTGGCCGAGGCAGATTTCCGCCGCGCCGATCTCACCGACGTGACGTTCGACCGGGCCGATCTGCGAGGCGCGAACTTCGCCGGAGCGATTACGTCGGGCACCCGCTTCGGCGGCGCCGACGTGCGCGGCATCAAGTACTGACGGCAGGCCCCGAAGGGCGTTCGGACGTCGGCCTGCTTCTGGCTCGGGCGCCCCGCGCCCCCAACCCGAAAATCGCCTTCGAGCGCCTCGGCCCTGCCTGCTCGGTGTCGCCACCAGACGGCCTTTTCCGCTCGCCCACCCCAACCTGCGACAACATGTCGCGTTGCCCGGGCAGCGACCGGTTCCTAGCTTCCCGCGCGTGAAAGGCCCCCCCTCGGCCCTACCCCTGCTCCGGCCCCTGGCTCGTCGGCTCGCCCGCCGCGCTGGCCTCGCTGCCTGCCTCGTGGCCATCTTGCTGCTCGGTTGTGCTGGCCCTGCCGACGTCCCTGCCGGAGACGACAGCGGGACCAACGCCGCCTTGGCGAGTGACAGCGGCGCGCTGCTGGTGACCGTCACGACCGAGCCCGCCAGTTCTCTCGTGCGCGGCCAGAACACCGTCGTGCTCCAGATCGACTCGGCCGAGACCGGTGAGCCCACCGATGCTCTCGACCTGACCATGGTGCCCTTCATGCCGAGCATGGGTCATGGCGCCTCGACCCAGCCCACCGTGCAGCCACTGGGCTCGGGGCGCTACCGCTTCGACGACGTCACCATTCCGATGGCGGGCCTCTGGGAGTTGCGCGTCACCGTAGCAGGCGCGCGTACCGACGCGTTCGCGCCACGCTACGACGTGGAGTGAGCGCGGTGGTGCGAACGGGATCCGGGCGCTGGTCGAAGACGGGCTGGGCTCTGCCTATTCACGGGGCCATGCGCTGTGCCCTCCAGTGCGCTTTGCTGCTCGGGCTCGCCGCACCACGCCTCGCGCGCGCCCAAGCCTGTTGCGCGGGGGCCTCGGCGCTCACGCCGGCTCGTCTCGAGCTCCACGAGGCGGCCTTGATCGGCGTACAGCTGCAGGCGGCCGCCGTGCTGGGTTCGTACGACTCGACGGGCCGCTATCGCGCCAACCCCGAAGGCGCCGCCGAGGTCGACTTCGAACAGGACTTTTTCGGTTCGCTGCGCTGGGGCAAGCGCGGATGGGCCAGCCGAGGTCAGGCCAGCCTGCTGATCCCGCTGGTCGAGTCGTGGCGAACGACGGTCACCACGGGGGACGAGTTCGGGGGCGGCCTGGGCGACGTGAACTTGGCGCTTCGTTACGACGTGGTGCGACAGCGCGAGCTTCGCTACCTGCCGGGGATCGGAGTGCTCGCGGGCGCGACCCTGCCCAGCGGTCGTCCTCCGGAAGAAGCGACCAAGCCACTCGGCAGCGACGCCACGGGCATCGGAACCACGCAGCTCAGCGCCGGCCTCGCGCTCGAACACGCTTGGGGTCCCGTGCTCTGGAACCTGACCGGGCTCGCTTCGAAGCGGCTGAGTCGCCAGGTGCAGGGTATCGACAGCGAGCTGGGGACTCAGTTCGACGTGCTGCTCGGCGCCAGCTACGCGCTGCGCGACGAAACGGCGTTGGCCCTGGTAGGCGCCTACTCCTGGGAGGGAAACGCCAGCCTGAACGGTGTGGAGTCCCCCGATAGCTCGGCGCGACGACTGCGTGTATCGCTGGTAGCCGCGACCGCGCTCGGCGAGTCCTTCCGCTTGCGCGCCGCCGTGCAGCTCGATCCTCCCGTCGATCAGTTGGGGCAGAACCGCACCGCCTCGCTCGGAGCTCTGCTCACCACGCTCTGGACCTTTCGATGAATCTCCGCGCAGCCCATTTCACCCGTACCCTCCCTGCGCTCTTGCTGACGGGATTGACGGCCTGTGCGCCCGCAGCGACCAATACGCCCAGCGCAGCAACCGACGCGACGACCGACGCTGCGACCAACGCGAGCGGTGACCCGCTCCTCTTGCCTGGCAGCGACGGTCGCGTGCGTGCCCTGAGCGATGTGCTCGCGGAGAACCAACTCAGCGTGTTCGTCTTCTGGGCTCGCGATTGTCCGTGTGTCGCCGCTCACGAGAGCCGCGTCGCCGAGCTGGCCCGAGAATTCGGTTCGCGGGGTGTGGGGATCTTCTGGGTCGACTCGGAGCTCGGGGCCACTGCCCGCGAGGATGCCGCCGAAGCGCAACGCCGTGGCTACACCATCCCCTTGCTGACCGATGTCGAGGCACGTTTGGCGCGACGCTACCAGGCCGAGTTCGCGACCCATGCCGTCGTGTTGGATCGGAGCGGCCGCGTTCGGTACTCGGGCGGACTCGACTCGGACAAGAAGCACCTGCACGACGACGCCGAGGCCTATTTGCGCCCCGCGCTCGATGCGCTGTTGGCCGGGCGCGAGCCCGACGTGGTGGACGCCGAGGCACTCGGCTGCGTGCTTCAGCTGCGCTGAGTTCGACGCACGACGCACGACGCTGCGTTCGATTTCACGACGCTGCGTCCGACGTACGACGCGCGACGCTCGTCACCGCCTAGCGAGCCACCGCGAGTTCTCCTGCTCTCTCGCGCTGCGCGCTCTCCGCTCGCGCTCCCGTGAGCTGCACGCTCTCCGCTCTCCGCTCCCGTGAGCTGCACGCTCCGTCGACGATCTTTGCGTGGCGAAGCATGTAGGTGCCGCTCCCCGATCCACCCGACGAAGCGACTTTGGCTCGCGTTTCCCACGCTGCGCCCTGTCGACTCCCCGGACGCAGGCGTGGCACGCTTCTGGCTATCGGGCCGTCATGCGACTTGGTTGGCTTTGCGCTTCTTCGTTCTTGTCTTGTCTCGCGCTGGCGTGCGGTGAATCGGGCGATCCCGGGGGACCCGGTGGCGCCAACGGGAGCGGAGGCGAAGTCTCGTCATCGGGCGGGGCCGATGGCGCCGGAGGAGGCAGCAGTGACAGTGGCGGCAGCGGAGGAGCGAGCCCGAGCGGAGGCGGCCCCGCCGTGGAGCCAGACGATCCGGCGGGCACTTGGCGCAGCGCCCTCTACCCTCGTGGCTGGTTGCCGCTCGAGGAAGGCGGAACGGCCGACGACCAAGGCCGCTACCTGCAGGACTACTCCTATGCGGGCTACCACCAAGGGCTCCAGCGCCCACCGCACGGCGAGGGTGCGATCTCCGTCACGGTCGACGCCGCGTTGGGCAATGGTTCAACCAACGCAACCTCGGCGATCCAGAGCGCCATCGACTCGACCTGCGCGGGCGGTGGCGGCGTCGTGTTCCTGCCGGCCGGCACCTATCGCGTCGCGCTGCCGTCGGCGGGAGCCGGCGAAGCTCTGGCCATCACCTGCAGTCACCTGGTGCTGCGCGGCGCTGGGCCTGCGCAGACACGAATCCTGTTCGACGACGCGGCGCGAGCCCGACAGAAGTCGGTGATCGCCTTCCGCTCGGCCGCCGGCGGCGGCGTGTGGGATCCAGTCGGTGGCACCAACGCCCACGCCTTTTCGAGCGACGCGCTCTCGCCGACCCTCACGGTGTCCCTCGGCGACGTGGGCGGCCTGGCGGTCGGTGATTGGGTCACGGTGCGCAACGACAACACCAACGCCTTCCGCGGTGAACACCGCATGGACGCGGCCAACACGGGTGAGGGCGACTACTGGCCGGCCAACTCCTTCCGTGGGCTCTTCTACACTCGCCGCATCGTTGCCATCACGGGCAACGACGTGACGCTGGACGCGCCGACTCGCTACGCCCTGCGCACTCGCGACGCGGCCCGCTTGATCGAGATTGGCACCTTCATCGAAGAGTCGGGGATCGAGAGCCTGTCGATTGGCATGGTGCAGAACAACGCGTCGTCGCTCACCTCGGGCGGTGAAGCTTCCCACGACGAAGAGTACAACACCGCCGGGACCACCCCGTACCAAGTCCACGCGTCGGCGGCGATCAGCCTCTCGCTCACGCACGACTCTTGGCTGTACGACGTGGACACCTTCGCCCCGTCGCAGAACTCGTCGGGCGCGCACGTGCTGGCCAACGGGATCGTCATCGGCATGTCGGCCTTCCGCTTGCACGTGGAGAAGTGCGACTTCGGACGACCGCAGTATCGGGGCGGCGGAGGCAACGGCTACCTCTTCCACGTCCAGGGCAACGACAACCTGTTCGTCGATTCGACCACCGCGAACGCGCGCCACGGCTACATCTTCAACCAGGCCGTGTCGGGCAACGTCTTCTTGCGGGGCAAGTCGAGCAACTCGCGTCTCTCGGACGACTCACATCGCTTCCTGGCCCACGCGAACTTGCACGACGGACTCGTGCTCGATGGCTCGTTCCTGCAAGGCGTCAACCGGGGCACCACTTCGACCGGTGGTGGCTTCACTTCGACGCAGCACGTCTACTGGAACACGCAGGTCACCAAGAACCACGGGGCGGCGCAGGGCTGCGCCGTGGAGTCGGCCCAGTACGGTTGGGGTTACTTGATCGGCTCGAGCTCGTCGGACTCGGCCACGGCGCTGCTTTGCCCGCGGAGCTTCTCCAACGGCTACTGGGCGGGCCTCGATGATGGGCAGCCGGACGACATCGTCGAAGGCGAAGAGGAAGGTGCCACCCTGTGGCCCACCTCCCTCTACGAATCCCAACTGGCCCGCCGCTGCGCCCGCCAGGGCCTGACCTGCCAATAAAACCTGTCCCAGGTTACTTTTTGGGGGCCGCTTCCGGGGCCCCAGGACCTCTCCCAGGTTACTTTTTGGGGGGCCGACTTCCGTAAATTCACGCACAAATTCAATACCTTGAGCAATCGAGGCGCTCGGGGCGGGGAATCAAGGAGGCTCACCGCGCGTATCGAAGGGCATGAAGACGGCACCACGCCCTCGAGTTCGAGCCCCCGAGCTGGCCGAGATTGCCGCGCGCCTCAGCCTGCCCCGCCCCTCGGCGACCAAGACTTCCGCCCAGTCCGCAGTCGGAGAGCGCCGGGACGCCGGTTCGCGCCTGTAACCCTGCTTGAGCTCAACCCAACCCGGGTCGGTCAACCGGGTCGCGATCAACCCAGCTCGCGCGTCCGCTCGGCGGGCTGCAGTGCCGCCGGATAGCGACGACCTCGAGGGGCCGAATGAAACGCAAACGCCACGGCGAGGATGATGCCGGCGTTGAGGAGGACGGGAGTGAACAGGTACTGCAGGCCCATGGCGTGCACGTCCGAGCCGCCGATCACCGCGGACAGCGCCGTGGCGCCCCCCGGCGGGTGAACACAGCGCAGCAGCTGCATGAGGCCGATGGACGCGCCCACGGCCAACGCGCCCGCAAGCTGCGGCTCCTGAATCAGCGCGCTGCACAGCACGCCCACCACGGCCGAACTGCCGTGCCCGGCGAGCACCGCCCAAGGCTGCGACAGCGGTCCGTGGGGTAGGGCGAAAAGCAGGACGGCGCTCGCCCCCATCGACGCCACCAGGAGACCAGCCCCCTCTCCGACGAAGTGGCGACTCAGCATCACCACTGCCGCAATCGCCACGCACCCCCCCAGACCCGACCAGAGAGCCTGGAAAGGATGGCTCCCGGGTTGGTTGATTCCGAGGAATCGAGCGACCTGGCGGAAGGGGGCGCCGAACATGGGGCGGAAGAATAGCCCGGCAAATGCATCGATCAACGATATTTATTTCCCCAATGTTTCCATCGGGACCCCGCTTGTTTCCGACATTTCGCGCGCCCCACCCGGTCCCCGGTCCCAGGTTGTGGGGGGAGGGTTCAGGAGGGACGGGCGCGTCGCCGGGGCGGGACCCCCGGTCTAAGCTCGGGGCGCCGTGACTGATGCGACTTGGCCCCCCCACCCCGCCCTGCCCACCATCGGAGACGATGGCTTCGCCTGGTCGACCGAGCCCGAACCCCACGCAGCCCG
>DATIDO010000664.1:0-2334 GCA_035456245.1 Polyangiaceae bacterium | reverse complement strand
GAGTGAGGCGCCGACCGCGGTGAAGGCAGAGGGTGCCAGGTGGGTCGGGTTGTAGCGTTCCTCGGCGCTCAGCTGCAGACGACCGGTCACCTCGCCGACGCGCACGTCGACGGTTTGCTTCGTGTCGTCGAGCGCGAGCACCGTGCCCGTGTAGATGCCGTGACGCCGCGGCTTGCCTCGGAAGGGCTCACCCCACAGCTTGCGCTTCTCCAGCGTGAACGGCGGGGCGAGCTTCTGCCGCTCCAGGTACTTGTCGAGGCCCGCGCGCACTGCCTTGCGCGCCTCCACCTGGAGCTCGGGATCGAGCGTGGTGTGGACCGTGTAGCCGCCCGACCGGGCCTTTTCACCCAGCATCTCGCCGAGCAAACGACGCCCCTGCTCCACCATCTCCGGCGCGATGTCGCTCTCCGTTTCGACGGCCGGCGCCAAGCGGATCGGCGTCTCGACGACGGCATCGTAGAGCTCCTGCGTCATGAAGCCCTTGGCCAGCATCTGGCCGAGCACGTAGCTGCGCCGTTGCTTGGCCAGCGCCTCGCTCTTGCGCGGCGAGAAGCGCTCCGGGGACGCCACGATGCCGGCCAAGAGCGCCGCCTCGGCCACGTCCATCTCGCCGACGTGCTTGCCGAACAGGAAGCGCGAGGCCTCCTCCACGCCATAACGGCCGTGGCCGAGATAGATGTGGTTCATGTAGAGCCCGAGGATCTGGTCCTTGGACAGCTCCTGCTCCAGGCGGAAGGCCAGGAGCGTCTCCTTGATCTTGCGCTCGTAGCTGCGCTCGCTGCCGAGCAGCACGTTCTTCACCACCTGTTGGGTGATGGTGCTACCGCCCTGGCGAACCCGACCTGCGCGAACGTTGGCGAGCATGGCCCTGGCCAGGCCGAGGTAGTTGAGCCCCTCGTGCTCGTAGAAGTGCGCATCCTCGGCGGCCAGGAAGGCGCTCTTCACGTGGTCGGGGATCTTGGAGAACGGCACGACGGTGCGCCGCTCGCTGTAGACGGAGCCGAGCAGGGTGCCGTCGCGCGCCAAGATGCGGGTGACCTGAGGCGGCTGATAGCCGGTGCGCAGCTCCTCCACGCTGGGCAGATCCTTGGACAGGCGCGCCACGAGGACGACCGCCGTGCCCACCCCGGCCAAGCCGAGCAGCAGCACGCCCAGGCCGGTCCACAGCACCACGCGCTTCCAGCGCCCCGGTCGCCGCGCCTTGGCAGCGGGCCCGGGCGCACCGGGCACGGGCCCGGGCGGTCCCGGCGGCTGGGCTCCCGGCACGCCGAGCTTCGAAGAGCCAGCACCCGAGCTGGCGGTGCTGCGGCGCGGAGGCTCGTCGCGCTCCGGATGCCACGGGTTGGAGGTCATTTCGACAGCAGCTGCATGAGCAGCACGGCACACAGGCCACCGAGCACGAGACAGGCGAGAGCGACGAGCAAGAGCGTGCTCGTCTGAGAACGCCCGGCACCCTCGGCCGGAGCGGCGACGACTGGCGCTGGCTGAGCCTGTGGAGCCACCACCGAGACGGGCTGAACGGGCGGCGGATCGCCGGTGGTGCCGCTCTGGCCGAAGGGCGAGAGGGCCGCGGCGAAAGCCAGCGCCGTCTGGAAGCGTTCCTGCGGATCTTTGGCCAGCGCCTTGGCGACGGCGGCCTCGAGCCCGGGCGGGAAGCTGCGCCCGGGCACGCGCTGGTTCAGCGGAATGGGCTCTGCCGTGACGTGCTTGCTGACGTGCTCCATCGGCGTCTTGGCCTCGAATGGCAGCTTGCCGGTCAGCACCTCGTAGAGGATGACGGCCAAGGAATAGATGTCGCTACGCGCGTCGAGCGTGTGGCCGCGGGCCTGCTCCGGCGACATGAATTCGGGGGTACCGAACACCATGCCTTGCTGAGTGAGGATCAGCGAGCCCGGCCGCATCTGCTGCTCGGTCACCTTGGCCAAACCGAAGTCGAGCACCTTGGGGTAGTCGACCATGCCCGCTTGCTGGCAGATGAAGATGTTCTCGGGCTTCAGGTCGCGATGCACGATGCCCAGCTGATGCGCTTCGTGCAGCGCCTGGCACACCTGAACCAAGATGGGGATGGCGCGCTCGACCGGCAGTGGGCCGCCCTTGCGCACGGTCTGGTTCAGGTTCTTGCCCTCCAGCATCTCCATGACGATGTAGAGCGACCCGTCCTCGGGTAGCTCGCCATACATGAAGACCCGCGCGGTGTTGGGGTGAGCCAGCTGACTCATCGCCCGCGCCTCGCGGCGGAAGCGGCTGACCAGATCGGCCCGGCCCTTCAGCTTGGAGTGCAGGATCTTGATGGCGACCTCGCGCCCCATCGCCGGCTCACGCGCGCGATAGACG
>DATIDO010000663.1:0-13116 GCA_035456245.1 Polyangiaceae bacterium | reverse complement strand
TGCGTCGACGATGTCCAAGAGGACACGGTGCTGAGGCGGCGCTCCCGAGAGCTCGGCCAGTCGCCCGTGGATGCGCTCGCGAATGGCTTCGACTTCCTCGGCGCAGCGGTCCATGGCCGCTGCCTCGTGGATCAGCTCGCGGATCTCGACGAGCGGTAGAGGGCGCTGAGCCAGTAGGACCTCCAGCTGGGCCAGCTGGGCGGGGCTGGCGCTCTCGCGGAAGCAGGCCAACGGATAGGTGTACTTGCCCGTCAGCAGATCGGGGCTGTGGTCCTTGCCGTAGATGTCGCGGACGTCGTCGACGATCTGGACGAGGCCAGCGAGATCGAGGCCAACGCCACCGTAGGCAGCAGCCTCGTCCAGCGAAGCGCCGGCGGCGAGCGAAGCGCACTCCAGGAACAGCGCGACACTGGCCGTCTTTCCCCGGTTCATCTCCAAGACGTCGGCGGGTGAACCGGCGGCGCTCCCGCCCAACAGATCGGCGTGCTGTGCACCCACGGTGAGCAGCGAAATTCGGTTGAAGAGCTCGGCGTAGCCGCGGCGCGGCTCGATGCGCGACTCCAGCCGGGTGGCCAGGCGCAGCTCGTCGAGCGCGAGGAAAAGCAGTGCCAGCGCACTGTTGACGGCGATGGCGGGACCGGCCTGTTCGTGCGGTTTGCCGGCCAGATCGTCGTCCTGCATGTCGTCGAACAGATCGAGCGAGCAGGTGTAGAGCCAGCAGAAGCTGGCCAGGTGAACGAGCAGTCGGGGCTCGACGGGGCCACGCACCTGCGCGACCAGATGAAAGAGACCGAGAGGCTGTGCCGGATCGCTCGGATCGCAGTGTCCGTTGAAGCGGCTCAGCGTCTCACGCAGCAGGCGCCGCTGGTCGGCGTGCAGCGTCGCTTCGTCGGCACGCTGGAGGGCGCGATCGCATACGCGGCGAACGAAGCTGGCGAGATCGAGGGGGGACATGAGGGGATGCGGTGGGTCGAGGCCCCAGGGGAGTCGGGCTCCCCTGGGCTCTCGGTTCGCTTCAAATGACGGTGAGGCCGCGCGTGGTCAGAGAGCGACCCTTGGGTGCGCTCTTCAGCTCGAGCTTCTCGGTGAGGGTCTTGGTGGAGTGGGCCTTGATGGTCTTGGTCTTCATGATTTTCTTCTTTCCTGTCTTGGGGTTCTGGCCGGCGACGAGCTGCCGCCGGACGGATCGGTGGGGTGCCGCGTAAAGCGTGGCGGCAAACTCGCGGCTCGAGCCGGCGAGTGGAGGGACTGCTCAGGCTGCGAGAACGGAAAGCCACGCGCTCGGGGTGGCCGGCTTGTGGACGACCGCGTCGACGCCTGGAAGTCGGCTGGGCAGCTGGAGCGCACCGGTGGCCAGCACGACGCAGATCAGCGAGGGGCACTCGGCTCGCCAACTGGGGATCAGTGTGGCGCCCGTCTCCGAGTCGGTGCCCAGCTCTTGGCCACACACCAAGTGGGTTGGGGCGAACTCACGCAGGACGTCGAACACGCCGGAGCTGGCATTCACGACTCGCACCTCGTCGAAGCTGGCCGCCAAGAAGCGCCGCATGGAGCTGGCAGCGAACTCGTTGTGCTGCACGATCAACAGTCGGCGGAGCGGAGCCCCTTCCGACTCACTACCCACGTTCGTCTTGCTCATGCGCAAACGAATCACTCACAGCCGAGCGGCCGGCCAAATTTCCTTCAAGCCAGCCGACGAGGAAACTGTGAAGAAACGGCTTCGTCGCGCCCACGTCACGGCTCATCGAGCCACTTCAACTGAGCTAGCTCAATTCACTCGCGGTCGTGCAACGAGGGCAACGGCGTAGGAATCAGGACCGGGCCATCTGGCTGCCCGGCTGCATCGGCAAGAGGCCGACCTGGCAGTCTGATGACGAAGGCGGCTCCTCCCATGGGCCCGACCTCGATGCGCACCTGGCCACCCAACACCTCGACGTAGCGGCGCACGAGGTAGAGCCCCAGACCCGTCCCGCCCTTCTTGTCGCTGAGCGCGAAGGTCTCGAAGAGGCCGGCGCGCTTCTCCTCCGCGATTCCGTGGCCGTCGTCGTGGACGATCATCTGCACGGCCTCGCCGCTGCTGTCCGCTCGCCAGACGATGCTGACGGTGCGTGCCCCCGCTTGCTCGGCGTTGCGGAGCAGGTTGAGCAACACGATGCGCAGGTGCTCGGGGTTGCCGGCAATCTCGAAATCGACGCTACCCCCGTTCACGACGACGTCGAGATTGTTCCACTCGCCGAGCGCCGAGTTCACCGTCTGCGCCAGCGCGAAGTGGGCCTCGGCGGGCCGGGAGCGCCCGCGCAGATCCGCCACCACGTCGTTCAGCAACTGCTCCTGGCGACGCTGGGCGGACTGGGCCTCCGCCAGCGCGGCCGAGGTGACTTCGTCGAGCTTCGCCTTGGCCGAGACGTACTCCAAGCTGAGCGAGATGGCCGTCTGGTAGTTGCGTAGCTCGTGCAAGAAATGACCGAGTGAGAGCAGCGTGGTGGTGAGCGCCGTCTGGATGCTCTCGTCGGCCAAGCGATCGACGGCACCCAGTGCTTGCTCCAGTCGCTGCTGACGCAGGCTTGCCAGCCGCCTCACACGCGTCCCCTCCATGCAAACCAGCAGCAGAATCAACGAGCAGATCGTCACGATCACGATCGACAGCGCAGGCTGCAGCACGACCAGCAAGGCAGCGACCGGCACGCACATCACTGCCGCGAACAACAGGCTGAAGCCATAGTACTGCCCAGGCAACGCGACCAACATGACACCGTGCACGGCCGCGAGCCCCAGCCCTGCGTCGTGCGAGGTGCTCATGGCCGCGAGCGCCATCGACGCCGAGTAGAAGGTGTTGTCGAGCAGCGTCGCCACGGAACCGACGGGACCGCGGCAGCGGTGTTGGTAAGCGACCACGGTGAGCAGCATGCCGATGCCCAGCAGCGCGCACACCGCACCCAAGTTCTGGAACTGCACGATGGGCCGCAGTGGCGGCGCGTAGGCCATTACCAGGAAGATCAGCAGCAGGAGGCCCGGACCAATCGGCAGCGTAGAGGGCCGCGAGCCGACCATGAGCGCGTCCGGATCAATCGACTCGAGGTAGGCCCTCCAGCGTGCATTCAGCCAACTCCGCATACGCTCCGCTCACCCGGGCCGCAGATTACCGGTCCTCCGGCCGACAAACCAAGCAGAAAGTCCTCGCATTTTCCCCAGCGCCGCTTCACTAACCGCGCCGACCGATGCGCAGCCCCGAGCGAAGGCGCGACGCTGTGGGCATTGCACCTACTCGACCTCTCACCGATCACTCAGTGAACGAAAAGCGACGGCCAGGCCCAACAGAGCCGCGTAGGCGGCCGCAGTGCCGGGATGGCCAACCACGACCACCACCAAGAAGAAGAGGCCGAGCCCCAGAGCGAGCAGCGGTAGCCAGGGATGTCCCGGCGCCTCGAAGGGACGCACCAGGTCCGGCGCGTTTCGTCGCAGACGCAGCAGGGCAAACAGCGAGACGACATAGAGCGTCAGTGCGCCCAGCACCGAGAGCGTGACCAAGCGCGCGGTCAGTGACTCGCCTTGGACGGGTAGCCAATCCTCGATGGCCAGCGAGGCCATCCCAATCAGGCCACCCGCGAGCAGGGCACGCTGCGGCGTCCCGTAGCGCGGGTGCAGCCGCGCCAGACTGCCGGGGAGGAAGCCAGCGCGGGCCAGCGAGAAGATCTGGCGTGAGTAGCCCAGCAAAATCCCGTGAAACGAAGCCACCAGCCCGAACAGGCCAATCCAAACCAGCATGTGGAGCCAGCGACTCCCCGGACCCACCACACGCTTCAGAGCCTCGGGTAGCGGATCGTTTCGATCAGCCAGGCTGGTCCAATCACCGGAGCCGCCTGCGGCGAACATCACGCCGAAGGCCAGAACCATCAAGGTCGCGATGCCCAACGAGAAGGCCCGCGGGACCGAGCGGGCGGGATCACGGGTCTCTTCGACGGCCAGGGCCGCCCCCTCGATGGCGAGGAAGAACCAAATCGCAAACGGAATGGCAGTGCAGATGCCCGAAACACCGCGCCAGGAGAAGCCGTCGCTACCAGCCCAGCCACCGCGACTGAACGCCTCCCACGAGAAGGTCGGCGCCATCAGGCCGATGAAGATGCAAAGCTCCACGATGGCCAGGATCGTGACCAAGAGCTCGAAGTTGGCCGCCAGGATCACGCCCCGGGCGTTGAGCCCCATGAAGACCACGTAGCAAGCGACCGCCGCCCAGGTGGGAGGGAGCCCCGGAAATTGAACGTGCAGGTAGGAGCCAATCGAAAGGGCGATGGCAGGTGGCGCGAAGACCAGCTCGACGAGGGAAGCGATGCCAGCCACGAAGCCCCAGCGCGGCCCGAGCGCCCGCTGGGCGTAGGCAAAGCCGCCGCCGGCGTCGGGCAGAGCAGCAGCCAGCTCGGTGAAGGCGAGCACGAAGCCGAGATAGAAGACCGCCACGAGCACCGTGGAGACCAGAAAGCCCAGCGTGCCTGCGCTCGCCCAGCCGTAGCTCCAGCCGAAATACTCGCCCGAGATCACCAGGCCGACGGCCAAGCCCCAGAGTTGCCAAGTCCCGAGGCGAGGAGCCAGGCGCTGCTCGCTCACGGGCGCTCCGTGCTTCCCGTGAGCACCAACGCGGGCTCCGGAGCCTCCAGCTTGAGCTTCACGCCGCTCGTTCCGAGTCGCCGTGACTCCCGCACCAACGCCGCCAGGTGCTGGGCGGCCTCCACGATCCCGAGTCCACCGTCGTGCACGTTCGAGATGCAGTTGCGCTCGGCGTCGCTGCGACCGATCGCGGGCGCGTGAGTGACATAGAGCCCCACGCTGTCCGAAACGGAAAGCCCCGGACGTTCACCAATCAACACCACCACCAGCTCGGCCCCCAGCACCTCACCCACTTCGTCGCCCAAAGCCACTCGCGCCTGTTCCGCCAGCACGAGTGGGGCCCAGCGCAGCTCGGCCAGCTCGTCGCGCAACGCGCGCACCAAGGGCACCGCGCGCGCGTCGATGGCGCTCGCCGACAGCCCGTCGGCGACCACCACCGCCACCTCGAAAGCACCGCGCTGCGCCTGCAGCACAGCCCGACTCTCCGGGGACAAACGACGCCCCCAATCGGGGCGCCGCAGGTAGACGGCCCTGTCACCAGCCTGCGAGCGCACTCGCTGGGGCGCCAAGTCCGGCAACGCCCGAGCCAATGCGTCGAAATCGACCCGGCGGTGGACGGCGTCCCGAGCGCGTGCGTGCGCCTCGCGCAGCTCGAGGTGCGCCCGCGTGGGCAACGAGTCGCCCACCCTCCCCAGCCCGATGCGCGCCTGCGAGAACGCGCGCCAACGCTCGAACGGATCAGTCGCCATGCGGGGCCCCCGCCAACAGTCGCCCCAGCGCGCCCGCCGTCGCGTCGCCGGGCAGGAGCCGTCCGTCGGGACCGAACACCCCGAAGCGTACCAACCACTGCTCGAACTCCGGCGCCGCCCTCAGGCCCAAGGTACGGCGGAGCCCGGCCACGTCGTGGTGGCTGAGGCTCTGGTAGCTCAGCATCACGTCGTCCCCGCCGGGAACCGCAATCAGGAAGGTGACCCCGGCCTGCCCGAGGAGCAGCCCGAGTACGTCCATGTCGTCCTGATCGGCCTCGGCGTGGTTCGTGTAACAGACGTCCATGCCCATCGGCAGACCCAGCAACTTGCCACAGAAGTGATCCTCCAAACCGGCGCGGATGATTTGCTTGCCGTCGTAGAGGTATTCGGGCCCGATGAAGCCGACGACGCTGTTGACCAGCAAGGGAGAGAAACGTCGAGCTACCGCGTAGGCCCGCGCTTCCATCGTCTGCTGGTCGACCCCGTGATGTCCCCCCGAGCTGAGCGCGGCCCCCTGACCCGTCTCGAAATACATCACGTTGTTCCCGCAGGTTCCCCGGCCGAGGCTCAGCGTGGCGTCGTGGGCTTCGCGTAGCAGCGCCAGATCGATCCCGAACGAGCGGTTGGCAGCCTCGCTCCCGGCGATCGACTGAAAAGTCAGGTCGCAAGGCGCCCCTGCTTCGATGGCCCGCAGCGTAGTCGTGACGTGCGACAGCACGCAGCTCTGCATGGGGATGTCGAAGCGCGCACGCAGCTCGTCGAGCAAGGTCAGGATTTCGAGCGTGCCCTTCACCGAGTCCCGCGCAGGGTTGACGCCCACCACCGCGTCTCCCATCCCGTGCACCAAGCCATCGAGCAAAGACGCGGCGATGCCGCGCAGGTCGTCCGTCGGATGGTTCGGTTGCAGGCGAGAGGCCAGACAGCCCGGCAGGCCGAGCGTGGTGCGGAAGGCGGTGACCACACGACACTTGGCAGCGACCTGCACCAAGTCCCGAGCGCCCATGAGCTTCGAGACGGCCGCCACCATCTCCGGGGTGAGCCCGGGGGCGAGGCCCGACAGGACGGCGGCGTCGACCCGGTAGCCGAGCAGGTAGTCCCGAAATTCGCCGACGGACAGGTTGGCGATGGGCGCGAACGCGGCTCGGTCGTGGCCGTCGACAATCAGCCGGGTCACCTCGTCGAGCTCGTAGGGAACGACCGGATGCTCGAGGAAATGAGCCAGAGGCAACTCGGCCAACACGCGCTGAGCGGCGACTCGGTGCTCGGCGTCCTCGGCAGCGAGACCTGCCAGCTCGTCGCCCGATCGAAGAGGCGAGGCGGCGGCCAGCACGCTGCGCAGATCGTCGAACCGATACTGCCGCATTCCGAGACGCGCCTGGTAGTTCGGCATGAGCAAGGGAACGATAGCAGCCCAGCCGCGGCCCCGTCCCGCGCGATCCGGCGACGACTCAGCCGGGCGACGGGCTCTCGGACTCGGCCGGCGCCTCGCGCGTATCGGCGGCGGCCTCTCCGTCGGTCTCTCCGCCGACCTCTCCCTCGGAATCGTCGTCGCTCGGGTAGTCGCGACGATAGATGCGGACGAGCGCCAACAGGAACGTCACAATCAGCGGTCCGAGGAGCAGGCCGACCGGACCGAAGGCGGAGATGCCTCCAATCAAGGCGAAGAAGACCACCGCCCCATGCATGTGCATGCCGCGCTTCACCAGGAGCGGCTTCACCAGGTTGTCGACCAGCCCCACCGCCAAGAGCCCCCAGATCGCCAGAAACAATGCGGCAATCGGGTGCCCGAGCGCCCACTGCAGGAGCGCCGCGGCCATGCAGACGCCGCCTGCGCCAACCGCCGGGACGAAGGCCACGAAGAACGTGACCAGCGCGAAGAAGAGCGGATGGGGAACTCCGGCAATCACGTAGCCGAACAGCGCTGCCAGCGCCTGGACTCCGGAGGTCACCACGGAAGACACCAGGACGGCCGTGGTCACCTTGCGGAACTCGGCGAGCAGTTCACGCACCTGACCCCGGTGCAGCGGCGAGCTCGCCTCGACCCAGTCGACCAAGCCGCGCCCGTCCACCAGCAGGAAGAACAGGGCGATCATGGTCATGCTGATCTGAAAGACGGCCTCACCCGTCGCCGCCAGCGCGTCGGTGACGAAGCGCGCTACCTGGCTGCCGTGCTGGCCGGCGCGTCGCTGCAGCTCGGCGTTCAGGCGTCCTGGATCGCTCACTACTTCGGACAGCAGGCGCTCCACCCCACCCTGGAGCGAGTCGGGGAGCCGATCGATCATCCCCTGCATGCCCTCGCTGCGCAGAGTGTCGACGATGAAGTCGACGCCCTTGACCAGCTCGTTGACGACGAACGCGCCCAAACCGCCGAGCGGCAAGAGCAAGAGCAACACTACGGCCGCGCACAGCAGGCCCGCGCTGGCGTTGGGGCTATTCCCCAGTCGCCCGGCCAAACGCTGGTGCAGCGGATCGAGCGACGACGCCAGGACGGTGGCGAAAATCAGCGCCTCGCCGAAAGGTCGCACCAACAGGAACAGCAGGCCGAGCGCGGCGACGATCAGGACGATGAAGATCCGGCGCGCAGCCTCTCTCGAACCCATGACCGCAGCATACAGGCCTGCCCCGGCCCGGCGACCCCGGCGACGGAAAATCCTCGCGAGCGACGGCCGTCGCGCGGCGAGCCGCCGCGCCACCATGGTTCGTCGTTCAGCCGAGCAGGCGTCGCATGCGGGCCAGCCCCTCGATTCCTCGATCGAGTGTTTCCGGCTTCTTCGAGAAGCAAAGCCTCACGAAGTGACGAGGCGCGGCGTCGACGTAGAAGGCCGAGAGCGGCAGCACCGCGACACCTGCCTCGCGCACGGCGCGGAAGCAAAAATCGGCGTCGTCCAGGGCTATGCCCGAGGCGGCCAGATCGAGCGTCGCGAAGTAGGTGGCCTGGCTCGGCAGCGTCACGAACCCTTCTTGCGCGAGCCCCCGGGTCAAGCGATCCCGGCTCGCCTGGAGCTGCGCCACCAACTCGTCGAAATACACACCGGGCGACGTCAAGCCATGGGCGACGGCGCGTTGCAGGTTGGGCGGGGTCGTGAAGGTGAGGAACTGGTGGGCGGCGGCCACGCAACGAGCCAGCGGCGGTGCCGCGCACACGAAGCCCACCTTCCAACCCGTGAGCGAGAACATCTTTCCCGCCGAACCGATCTTCACCGCTCGCTCTCGCAGGCGAGGCACCTGGAGCACGCCGACGTGACGTCGACCGTCGAAGACGACCTGCTCCCAGACCTCGTCGCTCACGACACGGCAATCGAAGCGTTCGACGTAGTCTGCCAGCAGCTCCAGCTCGTCGAGTTCGAAGGCCCGCGCGTTCGGGTTGCCCGGGGTGTTGATCACGACCAGGCGAGTCTTCTCGGAGAAGAGGCGTTCCAGCTCCGACGCCTGGAGACGAAACTCCGGCGCCTGCAGGCGCCCCACACGCACCACCCCGCCGGCGCGCTGGATCAATGGCACATAGGCGTCGTAGAGAGGTTCGAACACCAGCACCTCGTCACCGGGCGCGATCAAGGCCAAGAGCGAGGCGGCCAAGCCCTCGGTGCCGCCCGACGTGACGACGATTTCCTGATCGGGGTCGAGAGAGACACCCTGCTGCGCGGCGTAGTGCCCAGCCACGGCTTGCCGCAGCTCGGGGAGACCACGCAGAGGCGGATATTGGTTGGACTGCTCCAGCAACGCCCGAGCCGCCGCCTCACGCACGAACAGTGGACCGTCTTCCTCCGGAAAGCCCTGCCCGAGATTGACCGCGCCCAGCTCACGCGCCAGCCCGGACATGACTTCGAAGATGGTGGTGGGAAGCTGCGCGTACAGGGGATGCATGACGGCCGAGCGCGCGGTGAGCGCCCCTCAGTCATGGCCCGAGGGGCGCCGTCGAGGCAAGATGCGGCCGTGCCCGCCTCCGGCCAGCCTTGGGATCCACTCTTCGCCTCGCGCAGTCCGCTCTACCGGCCCTATTTGCAGCTGCTGACCGACTGGAGCGAGCGCCCCAACTGGCCCGACGCCGAGCACTACCGCTCGCTGGTGGAGCGTGAGCGGGCTAGCCGTGCTCCCGAGCTGAAGCCGCTCGACTTCCAAACCATGGCCCCCCGGCCACGCCGCGCCCGCCAGCGCATCGAGTCACTCGAGCAGCTGTACGACGGCAGCATCGCCCTGCGCGCCCAGGTGCCTTGCCTCGCGGCCAGCTACCACGATCTCTTCAACGCGCTCATGTTCGCCGCCTTCCCGCGCGCCAAGCGGGCGCTCCACGAGCGTCAGTTCCGTGCGCTGCGCGAGCGCACCCCCGCGCTGCCCGCACGCCTCCCCGGCGCTCGAACGACCGAGCAGGACGCGCTCACCATCTTCGACGAAGGCGGCAGCGTGCTCGTCCTCTCCGAACGCGCTGCAGGCGCGCTCCTTTCTGGAGAAGAGCTGTGCCTCGACATCGACGACCCGCCGCGCGCGCTCGTCTTCGGTCACGCCATCCTCGAGCACGCGCTCTCTCCAACCGAAGCTGCGCCACCGCTGCGCTCCAGTGCTCTCCTGTTGGTGGGCGACGAGCTGCCCGAGCCGCGCCAGCTCCTGGATCGCGTCGACCGCTTTCTCGCCGCCCGGCTCTCGTCGGAACGGGACTTCTTGGACACGGCCAGCGAAGCCATCTTGCTGGTGCACCCCGACGGCCGTCTCCGTGCTACCCGCGGCCGTGCCGCCGCGCTTCCTCGGCCCCTGCCCTGCCTGTAGCATCGCCCCCACCATGAAGCTGAACCGTGCCGCCGCGGCGACCCTCGCCCTCGCCCTGCTCTCCACCGCCTGCAAGAAAGAGTCGGCCGAGCAAGCTGCCGAAAAGGCAGCCGGGGCGTTGAACGGAGACAAGGTCCAGAGCATCGGACGCGCTCACCTGCCCGACATCTGTCAGGTCGTCGTCAGCGTCGATTGGTCGAAGTTTCGCGAGCTGAAGAGCGTCAAGGGAGACGTCGAGCGCCTACTGACTCAGTTCGAGCAACCGCCCGTCCCCAACGCGCCCATCGATCCCGAGACGGCCGCCAGCCTCAAGCAACTGCGCGAGTTCCTCACCAAGACGCGCATCGATCTGCGCAAGGATCCGGGTGAGCTCGCCTTGTGCTTCTGGAAGATGGACGAGCGGGTCGCGGACAAGCCGCCCACGTTCGTCGCAGTGCTCGGCGGTCAGTTCGTTCCCGGCGCCGCTGCGCAAGCGCTGGACTCGTTCCCCGAGAAGCTGAAGGCCTTCTTCAGCCGCGCGCGCAGCGGCCCCGCCGACGCTCCCCCGCCGGAAATCATCGAGATCGCGGGCGTGAAGGTGGCCCACGACAAGACCGACGGCATTTACCTGGGGCAGGCCAAAGACGGCGCGTTCGTCCTCTCCAGCGATCGTGTCGTGTTCGAGAAGGCCCTGGTCGCCAGCAAGGCTCACGAGGCCTACCGCCTGCCGAGCGAGGCGATCAGTGTAGCCCTGGCGAAGTCGGGAACACCGCTGTTTGCCCCCCAGCTGGCCCAGTCGCCGCTGGCGCCGCTGGCAACGACGCTGACCGGCGCTCGCATGGCCATGCGTGAAGGCACCCTCACCCTCTGGATCGATGGCTCGGATCCGGCCGCTCTGGCTGCCGCGCGGGGCAACCTCCAGATGTTGGCCACGCCCGATCCGCGCATGCCCCCCAACCCGTTCACCCAAGCGCTGGCTGGCGCCAAGATCGTCGTCGAGGGCAGCACGCTCACCCTCGACGTGCCCCTGCCCGACGAGATGGCGCAGGGCGTATTGCAGCAGGCCGTGCCTGCCGGACCGCGCCCGCACATGGGGCCCGGTGGGCCGATGGGGCCACGCGGACCGATCGGTGGTCCCATGCAGGGTGGGCCAGTGCAGGGTGGTCCCGTGCAGGGCGGAGCCGTGCAGGGTGGCCCCGTGCCGCCCGCCCCGCAGAGCCCCTGAAAGAAGCAGCTCCAGACGCAAAAAGAGCCGGTGCCCCGTGAGGGGCCCGACTCTTCTTCTTTGCTCCGAGTCTCCTTCGTACCGGCTCTGGCTACTGGCGGCTCACTCCGCTGCCGCCACCGCCGCCGGAGCCAGGCAGGCCTCGGCGAGCAGCTCCACCACGTCGAGCTGGCGAATGTCGGCCTCGCGGCCCTTGGCCTTGAGGCCATCGGTCAGCATCGTCATGCAGAAGGGGCAGGCGCTGGCAATGACCTCGGCGCCGGTGTCGAGCAGCTGCCCCGTGCGCTTCACGTTGACGCGATCGGTGGTCTGCTCCTCCATGAACATCTGCGCGCCGCCTGCGCCACAGCACAGCCCCTTGTTGCCGGTGAAGCGCTCGACCTCGAGCACTTCGGCGCCGAGCTGCGACAGGATCTGACGTGGCGGATCGTAGATGCCGTTGTAGCGGCCCAGGTAGCAGGAGTCGTGGTAGGCGACCTTGGCCTGGACGCGCGAGCGAGCCACCAGCTTCTTTTCCGCCAGCAGGCCCAGCAAGTAATCGGTGTGGTGCACGACCTCGAAGCGCTCCCCGAAGTCGGGGTACTCGTTCTTCAGCGTGTTGAAGCAGTGCGGGCAGGTGGTGAGGATGGTCCGCACCCCGCCTTGCTCCTTGTAGCCACGCAGAGTGGCGATGTTGCTCTCGGCCAGGGTCGCGAACAGGAACTCGTTGCCCGCGCGGCGAGCCGGATCACCCGTGCAGCTCTCTTCTTCGGCCAGGATGGCGAAGTCGACGCCTGCCTCTTGCAGCAAGCGAGCCGTCGCGCGCGCAATCTTCTTGGCGCGATCGTCGTAGCTGGCCGCGCAGCCCACCCAGAACAACACCTCGGCGCTCGGGTGGTCGGCTGCTCGCGGGATCTCCAGGCCCTCGGTCCACTTGGCCCGATCCAGGCGCGACAGGTTCCAGGGGTTGCCGTTCGTCTCCATGCCCTCGAACGGCTTGCTCAGCTCGCTGGGGAAGTCGCCACGGATCGTCACCAGATTGCGGCGCATCTGCACGATCTTGTCGACGTAGGTGATGTTGACCGGACACTGCTCCTCGCAGGCGCGGCAGGTCGTGCACGCCCAGAGCACGTCGGGATCGACCACCTCGGGCACCAGATCCCGCGTGGCCAAGGGCAGCACCTCTCCATCCACCCCGCTCCCCACTCCGAACACCGAGCCCACGGGGCGCGCGCCGGTCATGACCTCGTCCTGCAGAGCATAGACGTGGCTCCGCAGATCGAGCGTCAGATGCTTGGGCGACAGCTTCTTGCCCGTCATGGCTGCCGGGCAGTTGTCACTGCAACGCCCGCACTCCGTGCAGGTGTAGAAGTCGAGGATGTCCTTCCACGAGAAATGATCGATGCGCGCGTAGCCGATCCGGGCGGCGCCGATGTCCTCTGCCTCACTCGCCTTCTCGACCGCGGCCATGAGCGCCTCGGTGCTGGAGGCCAGGGGCCGCAGTCGTCCGGGCGGCGAGAGGTCGCCCAAGAACACGTTGGGCAGTGACGTGATGATGTGGAAATGCTTCGAGTACGGCAGGATGTTCAGGAACACGAGCACCAGCGTGGCGTGCGTCCAGAAGCCCAACTGAGCCAAACCGAGCAGGGTGGTGAAGGGCAAGCCTGCGAAGCCGAGAGAGAGCGCACTGGCCACCGGCTCCGGAAACGCGTGCCAGGTCAGGGGCCCCGCGACCGGCACGAGCGGCGCGAGCAGATCGCGTGCGGTGGCGCACTCGGCACGGCTAGCCACCCCGCCACAGACGCGGGCGTAGTCGTGGGC
>DATIDO010000662.1:0-3074 GCA_035456245.1 Polyangiaceae bacterium | reverse complement strand
AAGACCTACGACATCTACAACGAGTACGGCTGGGCTGCGACCAACTGGGCCTACAAGCTGGTGACGTCCGGCGGCTCGAATGGCAACCCCGCGAACGGCTGGCACTGGGGCATGGTCACCAACAAGAACGGCAGCGGCTTCGGCGCCATCGATGTCGGCTCGGCCAGCATCGAGCAGATCGAGGCGTGGTTCGCGGCCTTCGGCCAGCAGGAGCTGGTGCTGCACCCCGGTGTCGAGCAGTGGATGAACTACGAGGCCGCGGTGGGCGAGCGCATCGAGGCGGAAATCTTCGCGGAGCACGATGGTGTGCGCATGGAGCCCACGACGGACGAAGGCGGCGGCTTCAACGCGTCGAACATCAGCCCGGGCGACACGATGAGCTACCAGTTGGACGTGCCGACTGCCGGCACCTACCAGGTGGAGTTCCGGGTGGCCGCGCTGAACGCAGGCGGCGGCTTCACGCTGCACACCGAGACCGGCGATCTACCGGTGGTCGTGCCCGACACGAATGGCTGGCAGACTTGGTCGACGGTGGGCGCGACGGTCACGCTCGGCGCCGGACAGCAGACGTTCGAGATCGAGTCGACCGGCGGTGAGTACAACCTGAACTGGTGGCGACTCACGCCCCAGTGAGGCAGTGAGGCAGTGAGTCGGGCCAGGGGGACCTGCGCGCGCACCGACTTTCGCGATAGCGTGTCGGTGTGCGCCCCAACTGGTTCATCGGCTTTCCCTTCCCCGGCGACTTCCTGGCCCAACTGGCTCGGCCGCCGGGGGCGCGGCTGCAGCACGCCGAGGACGTGCACCTGACGCTGTCGTTCTTCGGGGCGGTGAGCGAGCAGGCTGCCCGGGCCGGGTGGGAGCGACTCGAGAGCTTGCTCGAAGAGCGCGCGGAGGCGGCTCACGTCGTGAGCCTGGCCGAGGTGTTACCGATGGGGAGCGAGCGCTCGTTCAGCGCGCTCGCCGCGCATCTGGGCGAGGGTCGGGGCGAGCTCGAGCGGTGTTTGGGCGAATACCGGGATGCCGTGCGCGAAGCGGCCGGTCTCGGGCCCGAGCGACGGGCGCCGCGCCCCCACGTCACGTTGGCGCGGCCGCCGCGGGCGGCCACCGTCGAACAGCGGCGCAGCTTGCTCGAGTGGGCGAGCGGGCTGGAGCTGGGGGGAGTGCGAGCGCGGCTCGACCGAATCGCCCTCTACACTTGGTTCGAGCCGCGGGGCGCGCGCAAATTTCGCATCGTGTGTGAACGGCAGCTCGCGTCGGGTGAGTAGCAGGCCACGGACCGGCCCGTCGGCTGGTCGCCGTGAGCCCGGTCAGCAAAAGAACGCGCGGGACGGAAGGTCGCTTGGCAACTCGCGTAGCTCCTGTACTGATTCGACCGACACCTACCTTCGGTCCGCGACGCGGAGGGGGAGGGTGGGATTCATCGGCTACTTACGACGGAGCGCTTGGGAACGATGTTCGAACGAAAGACTGTGGCAAAGCTCGGTGGTTGGCTCGGCATGGGGGTACTCGTGTCGCTCACGGCGGTGGCCTGCGGCGGCGGTGAACCCGACGCGGACGGAAGCGGAGACTTGGGCGGAGCGACTTCGACCGGCGGGACGACCGCGACGGGTGGAACGACGAGCAACGGCACCGGCGGCACGGCGTCCAACGACGACGATCCCTCGAGCCTGCTGGTCGCTTGCATGCGCTACGTCGAAGCCATCTGCACGCGACGGCACGTCTGTCTGGGGGTGCCGGTGCCCGGGAACTGCGCCGATGAAGGACGTTCGGTCTGTCCCGACGCGCTCTTCTCCGAGGGCTCACTGCGCACGCTCGAGAGCGTCAACGCCTGCGCCAAGGAGTGGGAGACCTTCTCTTGTGACAGCGCGCTCCACAGCGAGATCCCGGCCTGCGCCGTGCCGGGCACCGTCGCCGATGGTCAGCAGTGCGTTTTCTGGTCGCAGTGCGCTTCGGGCGCTTGCTCGACCGGGGTCGCTTCCTGCGGAACGTGCATGCCGCGCGCCGAACCCGGTGGGGACTGCACGGCTTCGATCTGCGTCGACCGCGAGGAGTGCGTGAGCGGAACCTGCCAAGAGGTTGCCGCCTACACGTCGCCCTATCCGCCGAGTTCCGTGATCCCTGGCGAAGGTCAAACCTGCACGGGCACCTGCGCGGAGGGTCTCGCGTGCGTACCGATCCAGTCGGGGACGCGTCGCGTTTGCGTCGCCGAGGCCGAGGTCACGATCGCCGACTACGAGGAGCCTTGTGGCGGGACCATCGGTTGCCCCGATCGCAGCACCTGCACCGGTGGCTTCTGCGTGCCGACCGACGCGATCACTACGTTCGACAGTGCCTGTGGCGGCTGACGCCGCGGGGGCTTGCGGCGGCTGACGCCGCGGGGGCCTGTGTCGGCTGACGCCGCGGGGGGCTTGCGGCGGCTGAGGAGACGGGCCCCGGTCCGGCACAATCGGGGAGCCCGACCGAGCCATCGGATGAATCGATGGCTCGGTTGAGCGTCCCGGGGGCCGCGCGCCGGGGCACTTACTCGCGGCGGATCCCCGAGGGACCTTCGCTGAACGAGTAGGCCTGCTCGCCGTGCTGGCTCAGATCGAGGCCGTCCAGCTCGTCGTCCAGATCGGCGCGCAGACCGATGGTCAGGTCGATGACCTTGAGCAGCACCCACGTGACCAGCGCCGCGAACAGCCCAGCTGCCGAGAGGCCAATCAGCTGCTCGGTGACCAGCGCGGCGTTGCCGTGGATCAGGCCATCCTTGCCGGCCGGGTTCCAGTGCTTGGAGGCGAACACGCCCGTCAGCACCGCACCGAGGAAGCCGCAGACGCCGTGCACACCGAAGGCGTCGAGCGTGTCGTCGTACTGGAGGCTCGACTTCACCATGGCCACGGCCGTGTAGCAGGCCACACCCGCGGCAGCGCCGATGAACAGGGCGGCCGTGGGGCTCACGAAGCCAGCTGCAGGCGTGATGGCAACCAGGCCTGCAACCAGGCCGGAAGCAGCGCCCAGCGCGGTGGGTCGTCCGATGCGGAACCACTCGATGCCAGCCCAGACGACGGCGCCGAGCGCGGCGGCGACGTGGG
>DATIDO010000661.1:0-6055 GCA_035456245.1 Polyangiaceae bacterium | reverse complement strand
GTTCGGCGCGCTCACGGGGCTCTTTCACGGTGGCTTGTGGGCGTTTGCCTTCGTCTTCCCCTTCGTGATGGAGGACGCGCGCCTGCGCGCGCTGGAGAGCGACCGGCTCCGGCTCGAAGCCGAGACGCTGCGCGCCCAAGGCGAGCTGAGTCGCCTGCGCTCCCAGCTGGAGCCGCATTTCTTGTTGAACACCTTGAACGCAATCGCCGGTCTGATTGGACAAGAACCTCGCGAAGCCCGACGGCTGCTCGCTCTGCTCGGCGAGCTGCTGAGCGACAGTCTGGTGGAGACCGGTGAGGCGCAAACGCTGGGCCGCGAGATGACGTGGCTGCGCGGCTACACCGCCATCCTCGAGGCGCGCTTTCGGGGCGCGCTCACCGTGGCTTGGGACATCGAGCAGCGCGCCGAGGACGTACTCGTCCCTCACCTGCTCCTGCAGCCGCTGATCGAAAACGCCGTGACCCATGGCGCGCTCAAGCGCGGCGAAGGTGGCGAGGTGCGCGTTCGAGCGCGGCTGGCCACGACCGACACGCGCGGTCCGCGGCTGGTCTGCGAGATCGAGGACAATGGACCTGGTTTCGAGGGTGCGGTGCGTCCGGGGGCCATCGGCCTGGCCGCGGTGCGTCGACGCCTGTCACTCTGGTCCGCCGAGGCGCGGCTCACGCTGGAGTCCTCGGAGCGAGGCTCTCGGGCGATCGTCGAGCTGCCCGAACGGGAGGTCGCCTGATGTCCGGTTCGGTGCTGGGGATGAATTCGGGGACGAATTCTGGTGCGACTTCGGGCCCGCGCTTCACCGCGCTGGTGGTCGAGGACGAATGGCCCGCACGCAACTACTTGGTCGAGCTGCTCGAAAACTCGGGGCGCGCCCAGGTGCTCGGCGCCGTCGCCAACCTACGCGAGGCACGAGAGGCCCTTTCGGGCGTAGCGAGCTTCGACGTGGCCTTCGTCGACATGCACCTGACTGGTGACGGGCCCGAAGCCGGTATGGCGCTGGTGCGGGAGTTTGCCAGCCGAGCCGGCGCGCCGGCCTTCGTCCTCGCCACGGCCTTCAAGCAGCACGCGCTGGAGGCCTTCGAGCACGGCGTGATCGACTACCTGGTCAAACCGTTCACCGAGGAGCGGGTGCAGCGCTGCCTGGAGCGCCTGGCCGAACGACGCCCTCCTCGCGCCGCCGAGGCCGCCGTCAACGAGCCCACACGTATCGTTGCGCGCAACGGCCGCTCCATCGTGTTCCTCGACCGCGCCGAGGTCTTGGCCTTCGAGGCCTCCGAGCGTCTGACGTTCGTGCACACCCTGGCAGGTCGCTTCGACGTCGATCTGTCGCTCGCGCAGATCGAGCAGATGTGGGGCGCCGCGCTGGTGCGCGTCCACCGCAGCTGGCTGGTGAACCTGCCCTTCGTGCGTGAGCTGGGGCGCGACGAAGGGGACACCTGGATCTTCGTCGGCTCGGGTTTGGCCGAGCAGGGCCAGGGCCTGCGCATCCCGGTCGCGCGCGAGCGAGCCACCGCGCTGCGTGAGCTGCTCTTGGCCGGCTCGGCAGGCGTGCGACGCTAGAACCTGCAGCCGCCAGAGCATTGCAGCGCCGCCAGAGCACTGCGGCGCCGCCAGAGCACTGCGGCGCCGCCGGAGCATTGCGGCGCCGCCGGAGGCGACGCCCGCTTCAGCCTCCGTTGCTCGCGTAGCGCTGCAGCAGCCCACCGGACAGGTGGTGGAGCGCCGCCTGCTGAGTCGCCAAGTCGACGCGGGCGCGCGCTTCGCGCAGGCGCGCCTGACGAACCTGCTCGTCGGCCTCCTGAACCTGGAGCGGGATGGCCAGGCCGAGTCGATAGCGCCCCTGCGCTGCAGACAAAGTGCGCTGAGCGATGTCCCGTGTGCGCTGTGCCAGCGCCAACCTGCGCTCGGCTGCCTCGGCGGAAGTCACAGCGGTAGCAGCCTGGGTGGTCACTCGGTCCCGCGCCGCGGCCAGGTTCGCCTTGGCCGTGCTGACGGCGAGCAGGGCGGTCTGGCGAGCAGCGACCTTCTGCGAGTTGTCGGTCGGCAGCTCGAACGTGAGCCCGACGTGGCCCGAGACATAGGCGAACCCCCAAGCGCGGCCGATGGTCGAGTCCGGGGTGGTGCCCACGCCGCGCGACTCGACCCAACCGTCGACGTCGAGGCGCGAACGCAGCTCGTCGCCGGCCACTTCGGCGCGCACCTGGGCTTCCTTCACTTGGGCGTCGAGTTCGGCGAGCTCGATCGAATCGTCGGCGGCGGCGCGCGTGACGTCGGCGCGGCTGGGGGTCGAGAGATCTTCGGGAGCCTCACCAGCCTGCCAGTCCTCCCGGCCCTCGCTCGTGCCGGCTGCGCCGGTGAGGCGGAGCAGCTCGAGCGCCCGCGAGCGCTCGTTGGCCTCGGCTTCGACCACGGCTTCTTCCAGCTCGGCAACGCGCGTCTCGAAGGTCAGCGCGTCGGCGGGCGCCAGGGCCCCCTTGGCTACTCGGGCTTCGGCGTCGCGTTGTTGGTCGACCGCGAGCACGAGCGATTGGTGTTGGATCTCCACCGCCTGCCCCGCGTACCAGAGCTCCCAGTACGCCGTGAGCACGTCTCGGACCAACTGGCTGGCGACGCGCCGCTCGCTCTTTTCGGCGCGGGTGCGGACGACCTCGGCGGCGTGCAGCTCGACCAAGCCGACGTCGGTGCCGAAGCCGCGCAACAGCGGCTGGGTCAGCGTCAAGCGCGCGCTGGCTGCGTAGCCCCCCGTCTGCGGCACCAGTGGGTTGACGAACTGGAACTCGTAGTCGTTGCGCTCGCCCTGTAGACGCAACACGCCCGTGGTGCCCGTCGAGAACTTGCGCGTCATCTGGGCACCGACGACGAACTGCTTGAGCGTGTTGGCGTTGACCGCGTCGCCCGCCTGCAGGCGCGGTGTGGCAGTTTGCGTGTAACCGGCGTCTGCCTGGAACACGAACTGGTAACGGCCCTCTTCACCCGACACTCCGTACTTGGTGCGAGTGCGTTCGATCGAGGCAACACTCAGCGTGGGGCTGTTGCGCAGCGCCAAGCGCACAGCGTGCTGAGCCCCCAGCGGTTGTCCGGAGCGCGACGTCACGCCTGCGTCGACCGGCGTCGGCGTCGGGGCCGGCGCAGCGGCGCCCTCCTCGGCGGCCGAGCTGGACGCCCACAGGACGCCCAGCAGGCCCGCGCAAATCAGCTGGAAATGCGACCCTCGTGCGGAAGACCACTTGGCCGTGCTCGTGCTTGCTGGAGGTTCGGTTCGTACGAAGGAGTCATTCATGGCGGAGCGCCTCGATGGGGTTCAGGCGAGCGGCCTTGTGCGCGGGCAGGTAGCCAAACCCCACACCGACGAAGGCCGAAAAGGAAAAGGCCACGGCGACGATGCCGGGCAAGAAGACGAAGGGCATACCGAAGGCTCGCGTCGCCAAGAACGAACCGCCCAAGCCGAGCGCGATGCCCATGATGCCGCCCAAGGTCGAAAGCACCACGGCCTCGACGATGAACTGCAGCAGCACTTCTCGACCGCGAGCGCCGATGGCCAAGCGCGTCCCGATCTCTCGCGTCCGCTCGGTCACCGACACGAGCATGATGTTCATGATGCCGATACCGCCGACGATCAGGCTCACGGCGGCCACGGCGCCCAGGAGCAGGGTGAGCGCCCCGGTCACCGACTGGAGCGTCTGCGCGACTTCTTGCATGTCACGCACCTGGAAGTCGTCGGCTTGGCCGGGAGCGATGCGGCGGCGTTCGCGCATCAGCGTCTCGATCTGGCTCTTGGCCTTCTTGGTGGCGGCCTCGCTCACCGCGCTCACCGCGATATTTCCGACATTGGCGTTGCCGGCGATCCGCCGTTGGAACGACTTGAGTGGAACGAGCACGAAGTCGTCCTGATCCATGCCGAAAGTCGACTGACCTTTCGGCACCAAGGTTCCGACCACCACGCAACTCAGCCGGCCGATGCGGATTGTCTGACCCAGGGGGCTCTGCTGACCGAACAGCTCGCGCTCCACGGTCGCCCCGAGCACGCAGGCGGGCGCACCACCCTGCAACTCGACGTCGGAGAACGTCCGCCCCGCTCGCAAGCCCAGACCGCGCACGACGAAGTACTCGTTCGTGCTGCCGGTGACCTGCGTGTTCCAGTTGGCGTTACCGTTGATGGCGAGCGTCGTGCTGGAAGAAGCCGGTGCAACGGCAGCGACCGAGGGGATCTCGCGCTCGATGGCGCGGACGTCGTCGAGCGTGAGCGGTGGCGAAGTCACGCTGGTAGGCCCGCGTCGTTCGGCGCCTGGAAAGAGCGTGAGCATGTTCACGCCCATGTTGGAGATGTCCTGGGTGACCTTGCGAGTGGCTCCTTCACCCAGCGTCACCAGCGCGACGACGGCGGCCACGCCGATCACGATACCGAGGGTGGTCAGCACGGAGCGCAGCACGTTGCGGCGCAGCTCACGCAGCGCCATCACGAACGTACTCCACAGCATGGCGAAGAAGCTCACGACACCCGCCTCGTGTCCGATTCCACCAGACCATCCCGAAAGGCCACGATGCGGGACGCGTAGGCCGCCATGTCGGGCTCGTGCGTGACCATGGAGATGGTGATGCCGCGCTCGCGGTTCAGCGCGACCAGCAGATCCATGATCTCCGCCTTGCGCGCGCTATCGAGGTTGCCGGTTGGCTCGTCGGCCAGCAGCAGCTTGGGATTGGTGACGATGGCGCGCGCGATGGCGACGCGCTGCTGCTGCCCGCCGGACAGCTGCGCTGGAGTGTGCTCTTCCCGGCCGGCCAGGCCCACGTCACGCAGAGCCCCCATGGCGCGCTCGTGGCGCTCCGCACCTCGCACGCCGCGATAGACCAGCGGCAGCTCGACGTTCTCGCGCGCCGGCGTACGCGGCAGCAAGTTGAAGCCCTGGAACACGAAGCCCAAGTAGTGACGCCGCAGCAGCGCCAGCTCGTCTCGCGTCAGCTGCGCGACGTCGACGCCGCGGAACCAGTAGGAGCCCGACGTAGGCTTGTCGAGGCAGCCAAGCATGTTCATGCAGGTGGACTTGCCCGACCCACTCGCCCCCATCACGGCCACGAACTCGCCCGCTTCGATCTCGAGGTCCACGCCGGCCAACGCGCGCACCTCCGAGTCACCTTCACCGTAGATCTTGGTGACGCGCTCGAGACGAATCAGGCTGCCGGATTGCCGGCTCACTTCTTCTTCTCCTTGTCCTTTTCTTCCACGTCGACGACCACCGCCGAGCCCACCTTCAGCGGACCATCGATGACCTCGGTGAACGCCCCGTCACTCGCGCCCGTGCGGATGGTGACGGGCGCCGGCACGCCGCCGTCCAGGATCCACACGCGCGGATCCTGCTTCTCGTGCACGGTGGCCTTGCGGGGCCCCGACGGAACGCCGGGGATGCGCAGCTGGGCTTGCACCTCGGACGAAGGAGCGAAGCGCAGGGCCGCGTTGGGCAGGGCCAGCACGTCGGAGTGCGTGGCGATGACGACCGTGGCAGCCGCCGTCATGCCGGGTCGAAGCAGGAGTTCGCCATTGTCGACCGAGAGGATCGACTCGTAGGTCACCACGTTCTGAGTGGTCACCGGATCGTTGCGGACCGAGACGACCCGTGAGCTGAAGACCTTGTCGGGGTAGGTGTCGACGGTGAAGCTGGCCTCCTGACCTTCGCGCACGCGACCGATGTCGGCCTCGTCCACCATCACCGACAGCTCCATCTTGCGCAGGTCTTGAGCCAGCTTGAAGAGCACGGGCGTGGTCATGCCTGCCGTCACCGTCTGCCCCGGCTCGACCAGCCGCGACAGCACGATGCCGTCGATGGGCGAGACGATGGTCGTCTTGGTGAGCCTGGAGCGGGCCGACTTCAGGCTGGCGCGCGACAGCGTGGCGCTGGCTTGCGCGCTCTTCACCGCCGCCTCGGCGCGCGCCCAGGCTGCCTCCAGCGCCTCGAAATCCTGCTGAGCAATCAGCCCGCCGGCGAGCTGTCCGCGGGCGCGCTCGAGCTTCTGCTTCGACTCGATCAGCGTGGCCTTGTTCTGGGCCACGGCTGCATCCGCGGAG
>DATIDO010000660.1:0-4568 GCA_035456245.1 Polyangiaceae bacterium | reverse complement strand
AGCGGCGCGGGCCTCTTCCATCAGCGCCTCGAACAGGGCACGCCCCAGCCATCCCCTTTCGACCGCCGCGCCACGCGGCGAGGCAAGTCCGCCGCGCGCCTGGGCGAGCAGGAGATCGCGCTCCAGGTCCTGCCTCACCCGATCTAGCTGGGCGGGCGTCGCGCCCAGCTCGTCGAGCTGGTCCGAAGTGATGCGTAGCTCACCGACCCGCGCCAGCTGACCCGCCGCGAGCGGTGGCGGTGGGCTCGCCTCCTCACAGGCGACCGCACCGAGCCCGAGGAGGGGAACGAACAGAGCCGCCAGCAGCGCTCTCATGCTTTACGCCCCCGAGCAGCCGGACCCGCCGCGAGCCGCGACGCAGCCGCGACCGCGCTCGCGCCCAAGAGAAAGAGCAGCGCCGCGCGCAGCTCGGTGGACAGGCTCAGCGCACGGAGGGCGGCCAGCCAGGCCCAGCCAGCGCCTGCCAGCAAGAGCAGCTCGAGCCCCTCGATCGCCCAACGCATGGGCCGCAGCCTACCGCACGGCACCTGCCACGCGTACGCGCCAAGGCGAAAATCGTCGCCCCACCTACGTCAGCGGTGCAAGGCTGCCAGGGCAGCCGCCAGTACGACGACCCAGAGGAGGGGGCCCAGGGCGGCCCGCAGGCGAACCGCTGACGAAAAGGGTGAGTCGAAGTGCCGAGCCGCACCCCAGTCACCCACGCGTGCGAGCAGACCGAGCGCGCAAGCGACTCCCGCCAGCTGCACGAACATGCGCAACTCGGGCCGACTCGTCAGCGAATCGGAAGGCACGCCCCAGGGAACGAGTAGCCCCATTGCCAAGACTGCAGCCACTCCGGGAACCAGGTAGGCGAACCACGGCGCCGTCCGACGAGGCTCGAGCCGTACCTCGGGCTCGGAGGGCTCGAGTAGAGGGAGTTCGCGCGCGAGCGGCGCCCCCCAAGCCAGCGCATAAGTGCACCAAGCCAGTACGGCCAGCGTGCGCGACGCCAGCCCGCCATCCAGCAAGGGGTGCGAGTGGGGACCGAGCCAGAGTGAGAATGCGACCGCGCCGAGGAATCCGTAGATTCCCAGCCAGGCCGACCAACGGCGGCTCGGCGAGAGTGCTCCGGCCAGGAGAACGAGCGGGGCCAGCAGCCCCGCCGCGGTGGCCAGGGTCCCGCGGCCGAACAGGGGGGTGATGGTGATGGCCCAGGCGAGCAGCCCAGCTGCCAAGACGGGCGCGAAGCTGCTCAAGCGGGCGAGAATCATCGGTCGCCGGGACGCGACTCGTGGAGTCGCGACGAGTCGCCCATCGGTGGCGCTTGGTCGGGCAGCGGAGGACGTTGCTCCAGCTTGGTTCCGTAAGTCCGCCAGGCCCAGGTGGCCACGCTGGCCATCAAGATGATCGCGCAGACGATCAACCCAACCAGCCGCAACAGATAGGGCCGAACCTCGGGGGTGGATGGCTCGCTCACTCGCAGCGCCGACTCAGCGGCCCCCTTGCATGGAGCGAACGACGAAGAAGAGGCCCAGCAGAACCGCCAACAGGGCGAGGCGAACCACCAGGCTGCGCTGACGACGCTTGCCCTCGACCACGTCGAGTTCGCTCATCTTGTCTTGTAGGGCGCGGACCTGAGCCTCGAGACGGGCGAGCCGCGCGAGCGCGCGCTCCACGGAGTCTTCGCTCGTGGCCGGTAGCTCGTCGGGCGAAGGGGACGGAGGCTGGGACGGATCGGTCATGGGACGAGCAGGAGTCTACCCACGGTCTTGCCGGACTGCAGCGCTTCGTGAGCCCGACCGACCTCCGCGAGAGGAAATTGCTGGACCTGAGGGGGCCGCAGGCGGCCGCTGGAGAACCACTCGGCCAACTGGGTCATGGCGCCGCCCAAGAGCTCCTGCTCCTCGAACAGGTAGGAGAGGTTGAAGGCGGTAACGCCCTTGTTGTCGTTGGTCAGCTGCAGCGGGTGAAACACCGGCGTGCGCAGGTAGGTCCAAGCCAGCTTGGCCCAGTTCGGCCGTGCCGAGCCACGCGACAGCATCGAGTGAGCGCCATAGATGACCAAGCGACCAGTGGGCCGAAGCAGGCGGTAGCTCTGCCTCAACGTCTCGTAGCCGTTGGCGTCGAGCGCGACGTCGAAGCCCTCGCCGGCCGCCGCGCGGGCCTGCTCGAACCAGTTCCCCGCCGACTTGTCGATCACGACGTCTGCCCCGAGCGCCCGGGCCGCCTCGACCTTGTGGGCGCTGCCCACCACGCCCACGACCCGGCAGCCCAGCAGGCGTCCCAGCTGCACCAGGGCGCCACCCACTCCACCAGCGGCGGAGTGAACCAGCACGGACTTGCCCGAAGCCGCCGCGCCCAGCACGATCAGTCCGTAATAGGCAGTCAGGAACGGGACCGGCAGCGCACCGGCGGTCGCCAACGGCACACCCGTCGGCGCCGCGAACACCTGGCTGCGCGGAACGCACAATTCGCTGGCGTAGGCACCGAAGCGCGTGACGCCGAACACCTCGCTACCCACGGCGAGATCACGGACGTCCTCCCCGACCGCACGCACGCGGCCCGAGAACTCGAATCCCGGCGTAATCGGCCAGCCCACGTACTTCTTGGCCGACGGGTAGAGGCCGATGCGCACGACCACGTCCGCGAAGTTGACGCCGATGCCGGCCGTCTCGACCAGTACCTCGGCGGGACCCGGCGTGGGCGAAGCGCCTTCGACCAGGCGCAGCCTCGAGTACCCACCAGGCTTGTCGATGGTGATGCGTTTCATGCGTCCAGGATGGGCTCACTGACGGGGCGCCTGCGCTGGGGCTCGGGCTTCTTGTGGGCCTCGAGCTCGAGCGGGCGGCGCCCCTGACCGATCATGGCACTACGCACGGCGACGTAGGGAACGCCGGTGCGGCCGGTGAGGGCCTCCATCAGCTCGAGCAAGCGGACGCTGCCCTGCGGACCCACGCCGAGCGCCACCTCGAAGCAGTGCACTTCGCCCACGATGCCAGCGGAGCGCAGCTGGCCGAGCAACTCGTCGTCGTGGGGACGGAGCGAGAGAACCGAAGCCCGCGCGTCGATCTTGCGCTTGATGCCTTGGGTATCGCGGAGCACCACCCGCTCGTCGGCGGCCAAGAACTCCGTGAGCAGCTGTTCGAGCGGAGGGATGCCAGCGTCGCTCAGCGCGCGCGCGGACACTCCCACTACGTAGCGAGCCTCGTCGATCACCTTGGACAGAGGCTTGTCGGTCGAGTCGAGGCGGGCGCCGGCGACGAAGCGGAGGCCGTGGGTGGCGACCTGGTTCAGGCGCTCCACCAGCTCGCCCGCCGAGGGGGCACCGATCAACGAGATGTCGAGGTACTCGTCCAAGCTGGCGACACCCAGCGCGAGTGCGGGGGAGAAGCTGATGTCGGCGCGCGGGTGGAAGCCTTCGGTGTAGGCGGTGCGCACGCCGGCCCGGCGCACGACGCGCGGGAGCTCCTTGATCAGATCGAGGTGCCCCAAGAGCGCCATGGGGCCGGTCTTCTGGAATTGCAGTCGGAAGCGCTCGGCCGGACCGCCCGTGCGCTCGGGGCGCAGCTCCTCGGGACGTTCGGGGCGCGCGCGCTTGGCCTGTTCGCGAGCTTGGGCCTCCCGGTCGGCGGACTCTCCCTGCGCGAGCAGAGGCAGGCGCCGAACGCCGGGCTCGGCTGCTCCCATGCGCGACAGGTAGTCGACGCGGTTCTCACGCATGCGTCCCATGTCGCAGGCGATGCCGCAGTCGTAACAGACTAGCTTGCGCTCGTCGGCCGTCGCCTCCGCCACGTTGGTGTGATGGATGAACATGCCCTTGGCCTTGCCGCAGGGCGGGCTGAGCCGGCTCTGCAGCGCCTTGCGGTACTCGCGCGCCAAGAAGCCGTCCTCCAGGCCCACGTCGACGTGGTCCCAGGGCAAACGTGCGTCGAGCGGAATCGTGGAGAGGAAGGGAGCCGTATCGATCCCGAACTCGCGCAGCGCCGCGCCCCAGAGCTCGGGCCGATGGTGCTCGTCCCACGAGTCGAAGACGGCGCCGTGCCTGTAGGCGTGCTCGATCACGTCGGCGAGTCGCCGATCGCCGCGCGCCAGCACGCCCTCGAGCTCACTGGTCGTCGAGTCGTGCAGCTTGAGCGCAACGCCCTTCCAGGTGCGGAGCTCGTCCTTGAGCAGCTGCTGCTTGCGCTCGACCTCGGCCAAATCGTCCATCTTGGCCCACTGGAAGGGCGTGTGGGGCTTGGGCACGTGGACGGAGACGCTGACCGTGACCTGTGGGCGCTTGGAGGCGCTGCGCTTGCCGACCAGGAACGCGTTCTTGCCCACCTCGGCGATGCCCAGGACGTCCTCGTCGGTCTCGGTCGGTAGTCCGAGGATGAAGTAGAGCTTCATCCGGTCGTAGCCGCGCGAAAAGACGCGCTCGGCCGTCTCCAGCAGCTGCTCTTCGGTGACGTTCTTGTTGATGACGTCTCGCATGCGCTGCGTCCCGGCTTCCGGGGCGAAGGTGAGGCCGGCGGCTCGCACCTTGCGCATGTCGTCCAGTAGATCTTCGGCCAGGCCGTAGGCGCGCAGGCTGGCCACGCTGAGGCTCA
>DATIDO010000659.1:0-14918 GCA_035456245.1 Polyangiaceae bacterium | reverse complement strand
GGATGGCTGGACGCCGTCGCGCGCGCGCAGGCCCGACTGCGACGCGGGCTGAACATCGCCTGCCCGGTGCTGGTGCAACATTCGGCGCGCTCGCATCGCGCTGGACGCGAGATGAGCGAACGCGACCACTACGCGGATCTGGTGCTCGACGTCGCGCACATGAAGGAGTTCGCGCCCTGCCTGGGCGACCGCGTCGAGCTGCAGGAAATCGAAGGTGGCCGCCACGATCTGGCGCTCTCCCGCGAACCAGCTCGCAGCCTGGCCATCGCCGGCCAAGTCGCCTTCCTCGAACGCTACGGTTGAAGGGCCCCGGCGCGACGGTGCCCACGGCCAGCGCCCGAGCCAGCAACGACTCGAGCGCGGCCCTTTCCGCTAGGCCCCTTTTTCGCGCGGACTTCCAGCTCGGAGCAGCTCAGCCCCAGCGCGTGCGCGCATCGGCGATGGCAGCCAGTACCCGCTCCTGAGCCGGGCCGCCCACCAACTTGCGGCGCTCCACGGCCGCCCGCGGATCCAACGCCTCGCGCGCCGCCGGCTGCCCGAGTGACGCGTGGTGCGCAACCAGCACGTCCTGGGGCAACCCGCCCAGCTGCACGCCGCGCTCCTCGGCCTCTCGCACCAACGAACCGACGATGTGATGCGCCTCACGGAAGGGCACCCCACCCGACAGCACCAGGTAGTCGGCCAGATCCGTCGCGCAGACGTGCCCGGCTTCGAGCGCGCCTTCGAGCCGCTCACGAACGAAGCGGCAGGTGGCGATGGCGCCGGTCAACGCGCGCAGCGACTGCAAGGCGTCGCGCACGGCGTGGAAGATCGGCTCCTTGTCCTCCTGCAGATCGCGGCCGTAGCCGAACGACAGGCTCTTCTCCAAGACATAGAGCGCCGTCACGTGACCGATGAGCCGGGCCGACTTGCCGCGCACCAGCTCGGCCACGTCGGGGTTCTTCTTCTGCGGCATCATGCTGGAGCTGGTGGAGAACGCGTCCGACAGCGCGACGAAGCCGAACTCGGTCGTGCTCCACAGCACGATCTCCTCGCCGATGCGCGACAGGTGTACGCCCAGGATGGCCAGCGCCGACGCGCTTTCCATCAGGAAATCGCGGCTGGCCGTAGCGTCGATCGAGTTGCGCATGGCGCGCTGGAAGCCGAGCTCCTGGGCCACGCCTTCGCGATCGAGCGGGTAGCCGCTGCCAGCCACGGCGCCGGCGCCGAGCGGCGACTCGTCGAGGCGAGCCAAGGCGTCGGCCACACGGCCTCGGTCGCGCCACAGCATCTCCTGCCAAGCCATCAGGTGATGCGAGAGCCGGCTCGGCTGCGCGCGCTGCAGATGAGTGTAGGTCGGCATCAGCACGTCGATCTCACCGGCCGAGCGCTCGAGCAGGACGCGGCCCAGCTCGTCGAGAGCCGAGAGCACCTCACGGAGCGACTCGCGCGTGTAGAGGCGCAGATCGGTGGCGACCTGATCGTTGCGGCTGCGCGCGGTGTGCAACTTGCCACCCACGGGGCCGACGATTTCGGTCAGCCGCGCCTCGATGTTCATGTGCACGTCTTCGCGCGCGGGATCCCAGACGAACGCGCCGGACTCGATCTCGGCAGCCACCCGGTCGAGGCCGTTCACCAGCGCGTCGACCTCGCTCGCGTCGAGTACGCCCGCGCGCCCCAAGCCGCGCGCGTGTGCCTTGGAGCCTTGGATGTCGACGCGCCACAGGGCCGAGTCGACGCCTACACTCTCGTTCAACTGTTGCATGGCCTCGTCGACCGAAGTCGGGAGGCGACCACCGCGCGCTACGCTCATGCGCGGCGCGATACAATCGACATCGCAAAGCAGCAACCTGGCGAGAAAGGAAGCGCTTCTATCGCTAGTTCACATTGTATGTTTCCTATCATTCCGATTGCCGATCCCGACTTTCAGTGAAAGGGTAATCGCAGGTTTCCCATGCGATTCTCCTTCATTTCACCTGCCACCCTCCTTCGCTTTCTTGTTCCCTCGGCCCTCGTAGCGCTTCCGCTCGTAGGTAATTTTGCATGTAGCGCCCCTCCGGCCGACGACGGCGGCGACCTGAACCCCGACAACGGGGACGGCTCCGGCGGGACGGCCGAAGACGACTTCGGTGACGACAGTCCTGTGGACGGCTCGGGCAGCGGAGGCGGCGGCAACAAGCCCCCGGCGGAACTCTTCGAGACCCTTCCGCCCGGCTTCACTGCCAACGAGTTCGGCTACCCCGCAGGTCAGCCCGGCAAGGGCGGCTTCAAGATCGTAGGAACCTTGGCCGACTACACGGGCGGGGATCAGAACTCGTGCAAGAACGTGCTCACGACGGTCATTCGTGACTTCCAACCCTATTGCAAGCCGCTCGGTGCCAACGGTGACGCCAACGAGTGCGCCAACGGTGACAGCGCGCAGATGCTCGCCGGTGGTCACATCGACTTCGGCCGACAGAAGCCGACCAACTGGGTTGCTCCCGGTCTCTACCCCAACATGGTGAGCACCACGCTCGGCGACGACAGCAAGCCCGTTGCCGCTGGAGCGGCCACCGGCAACGCCGATCGCCTCGACACCTGGTTCAACGAAAAGGCGGGCAGCGCCGACTACGACATGGAGTCGTACGTGATGGAGATCTGGCTCGAGCCCGAGACCGAAGGCTCGAAGACGTTCATCTACGACGCCAACGACTACTTCCCCATCGACACGCCGCCCGCCGGCAGCGGCCTGTTCGACCCCAATGCTCACCCGCTCAACGACAACTACGGCGGCGAGAACAACAGCAAGAAGCACAACTTCGGCTTCACCACCGAGATCCACACGGCCTTCGAGTACAAGGGCGGCGAGGTGTTCGACTTCCGTGGCGACGACGACGTCTGGATCTTCATCGACAAGAAGCTGGTCGTCGACCTGGGTGGTATCCACGGCGCGCAGCCCGGCAGCGTGCTGCTCGACAACCTCGGCCTCGAGATCGGCAAGGTCTACCAGCTCGACATGTTCCAGGCCGAGCGCCATCCGGGTGGCTCGAACTTCCGCATCTCGACCAGCCTCGACTTCCAGTCGTGTGGCATCATCCCCGGTGGCGTGAACTGACGTGAACTGAATCGCGATGGGCGCGCCCTCCGCGCCCTCCCGAAGCCCGCTCGTCGACCGTCTCGTCGGCCAGCGGGCTTCGGTGTATCCAGCCCCCGTTGAGTTCGCCCCCGACTTCATTCGACTGGCGAGGGCGCCTGCTCTCCCATCCCCGCTGGCCCCGCCTTCGCGCGGCGCTCTTGCTCGCGCATGCGCTGGCCGTCGTCGTGGTGGCCTTCCCCGCGCCGGTGAAGCGCCTGGATGACGCTGCTTGGCAGAAGCCCACCATGCAGGCCGAGCTATCGCGCTGGACCGAACGTCTGCACGGCTGGGGCCTGACGTGGACGCAGGACGAGCTACGAGAGCGTGTCACCAGCCTGGCGACCGCCTGGTACGAAGGTCGTCGCGTGCTGGTCGCGGTCCCCAAGGCCTACCTGAGCGCGCTGGGCACCACGCAAGGTTGGTACATGTTCACCGGCGCCGATCGAGTGCCGCAGCGCTTCGTCCTCTCCGTGCAGAAGCGAGACGGTGCGCTCGAGCGGGTATTCGCGCTCGGTGAGCCTTCGCTCCACCCCGAGCTGATCTCCGATGCGTTCCTGGCCGAGCACCGCGTCGGTCGCGTGCTGTTGCTGACCGCCTGGAGCAGCCGCCCGGAGGCCCTTCCCGAGGCCTGCCGCTGGTTCACCGGCCAGTTGCGGGAGCGCAGCACGACCGGCGCGGTCGTTTGCCAGCTCGAAGCGCGCGCCGTCGAGCATCCCGCTCGAGTAGGCGCCGAACGCCCGCGCGAGCTGGCGCGCACCTGGGTGATTCACCCGGACGGCCGCGAAGCCGAGCAGTTGGACGAGCCGCGCAAACGGCGCAGGAAGGGCGCGAAACGATGAAGCGCTGGTTCGGCCGACGCTTCGATGGCTGGGTGGAGCGCAGCTCGGCGCTCGAGGGCGCCACCGCGCTCGCCTGCACCCGCGTGCTGGTGGCGCTCACCCTGCTCTGGCTCACGCTCCCCCTCCTGCTGAGCGAGGCCGGCCGCCAGACGGTCCGCTACGTGTTCTGCGACGTAGCGTGGGGCGGCTACCGCGAACTGCCGAACTCCTGGTTCGTGCAGCTGCTCGGCGGAGCGCGCCCCGAGGTCATCGCAGGACTGCTCGGAACTGCCTCGCTGGCTGGGCTCTTTTTGCTGGTGGGCCTCTTCGCTCGCCCGGCGGCCCTCGTCGCGGCCGTCTGCTCGCACGCGGCGCTCACCCAGAACCCCGATGCGACGGGCGCCGGTGACGCCTTGCTCGCCGTCTGCCTGCTCGTGCTGGTCGTGGGAGACTCCAGCGCGACTTGGTCCTGGGACGCCCGACGTCGCACCGGCTCGTTCTTCGCTCCGGCCGAGGTGGCCGCCTGGCCGCGACTGCTCGCCATCTTCCAGCTGACGGTGATGTACGTCGCCACCGGCCTGCAGAAGCTGGTGGCCACCGCTTGGACGCCGCTCGACGGCTTCTCGGCGCTCTACCAGATCCTGCAGAGCCCCCACATGGCGCGCTACCCCGATTGGGTGCCGACGCACGGCTGGCTGGTGGGGCCGCTCGCGCTGGGCACCGCGGTGACACTGCTGTTCGAGCTGGGCTTCTGGAGCGTGCTGGTTTGGCCGCGGCTGCGCCCGGCATTCGCCGCGCTCGGCGTGGTGCTGCACCTGGGCATCGCGCTCACCCTGAAGGTCGGCGCCTTCAGCTGGCTGACGCTGTCTCTCTACCCGCTGCTGTTCCCCGAACGCCTCGCCTCGCTCGGTGAGTCGCTGGGTGAGTCGCTGGCTCAGCGCTTCGGCAAGCGGGCCAGGAGCGGCGAGAGCGCGCCCTGATCCAGCTCGTCGAGCCGCTGAAAAAAGCGGCGAAAGTCGCGCCCCGGCGTCTCGTGCTCGCCGACGCGCAACGAGAAGTCGGTCATGCGCGTGGTGGCGAAGCGCGCGCAGGCGAAGGCCCCCTCGCTCGGGAGCGACGCCTGCTCCAGCGCCGAGAGCGGCCGCACGGCGTGGTAGCCGTCGAGCAACGCGAAGGCGAGCTCGGCGTCGAGCCGATCACCGTAGCACCAGGCGAGCAGGGTCACGGCCACGTCGTAGACGTAGCTGCCGGCGCAAGCGCTCTCGAAATCGAGCAGGGCGCTGATGCCGTCACCGCTCACCAGGGCGTTGTCGCGGAACAGGTCCCCGTGGATCAGCCCGCGCGGCAGCTCCGTCGAGCGCTCCCGATCCAAGCGCTCGAGTAGCGCGCGCACCCGCGACGCACCGGCCAAGAGCGCCGCGCGCCCCGAACGCTCGACGGTTTCGAGGCGGCCCAGCAGAGCAGCCCGATCGAAGCGCCCCTCGGGCACGACGAGCCCGCCCAAGTCGGCAAGGTGCACCCGCGCCAGCGCGGCGCCCAGCGCGCGCGTCACCTGGGGCGTCACGCGCGCCTGACACAGCACCTCGCCCCGAGCGCGCTCGTAGACGGCAAACGGCTTGTCGCCGACCATCGCGAACTGCGCGCCATCGAGTCGACGCACCGGGAGCGCAACCGGGACCCCAGCCTGGGCCAACGCCTCGTTCAGCGAGAGCTCGAAGCGCGCGCCCTCGGGTCCTTGCTCCTCGTAGATGCGCGCGAACAGCGGGCGGCCCTCGGCCGTCTCCAGCAGGAAGTTGGAGTTCACGCTGCCCGCCCGCAGGGGCACCAGCCGGGTCAGCTCGAGGCCGTAGGCCGAGAGCAGCGCGCGAGCGTCGTCGAAGGGCAGCGGGGTGAGGAGCGCCATGGCGTGCGCTCTAGCCGAATCGTGCGTGCTCCCCAAGTGGCCTCCGGTGCCATCCGGGCAGTCGATTTTCCTGGTGGCTCGGTTGGCCTGGTTCGGATGTGCTGGACCGGGGCCCGGAACGCCCTGGCCCCTGCCACGCCGTCCCCCTCGGAAACGGCTGCGGCGGCGGGCTGGACTGCTATAGACGGCTCCGCGCATGCAAATCACCGGTGATACGACCAGCCTCTCGGCCAGCGCGACCCGCGCCCTCGAACGCATCTGGCGAAGGCGAGTTCCCCCCGACGTGATCGTCAGCCCGGAGCTGGCCAAGTCACTCGCCGACGCCTCACGCGAGACCAGCCGCCAGGTCGGCGTGCTGGTGAGCCGTATGGGTGACATCGAGCACGTCATCGTCGGCACCCCGACGGGCCTCATGCTGCCCGACGTCGGACGTCTGCGCGCCGCCAAGGGGCGCTTCCGCGCGCTGCGCTTGGTGCACACTCATCTCTTCAACGAAGGGCTGACCCACGACGATCTGACCGATCTGACGCGGCTGCGCCTCGACCTGGTGGCGGCCCTCGTGCTCGCCCCCGGCGGCGGTGAGCCGCGCAGCCTCACTTGGGCCTACAACGTTCCGAAGGGCCGCGGCGACGACGAGGCCTCGAAGCGCGGCTACGAGCTGGTCGCGCCCATCCCCTGGGGCCGCCCGCAGCCGAACTTCGGCGAGCTGATCCAGGCTCTGGAAGACGAGTTCTCGCGCCTGGAGAAGACGCGCGTCATCGAGGCCAAGGACGGCCGCGCGCTGTTGGTGCACGTGGGCGAAAAGAAGAAGGGCCCCGGCGCCATGCGCATCGCGCAGAGCCGCATGGCCGAGTTGGCGGCCCTCGCCGAGACGGCGGGCGTCGAGGTCGTCGATCGGGTGATCCAGCTGCGTGAGCGCGTCGATCCCAAGTTCTTGCTGGGCAAGGGGCGCCTGGAGCAGCTCATCATCCAGGCCATCGATCTGGACGTGGAGACGCTGATCTTCGACTGCAACCTCACGCCCACGCAGGCCAGCGCCATCGCCGCTTCGACCGATCTGAAGGTGCTCGATCGCTCGCAGCTGATCCTCGACATCTTCGCCCAGCGCGCCGAGACCAAGGACGGCAAGCTGCAAGTCGAGCTCGCTCAGCTGAAGTACACGCTGCCACGCCTGGGTCAGAAGGACGACGGCCTGTCGCGCTTGACCGGCGGCATCGGTGGGCGCGGCCCCGGCGAGACCAAGCTGGAGATCGGTCGCCGTCGTGCGCGCGAGCGCGTCGAGCGCCTGGAGAAGCAGCTGAAGGAGCTGGAGAAGCAGCGCCACGAACGTCGCCGCCTGAGGCAGAGCGAGGACATCCCCGTCATCGCCATCGTCGGCTACACCAATGCGGGCAAGAGCACCTTGCTCAATACGCTGACGCAAGCGGGCGTGCTGGCCGAGAACAAGTTGTTCGCCACGCTCGACACGCGTTCGCGCCGCCTGCACCTGCCGGCCGGCAACACCATCATCCTGAGCGACACGGTCGGCTTCATCCGCGACATGCCGAAAGACCTGTTCGCGGCCTTCCGCGCTACCTTCGAGGAGGCGGCCGACGCCGATTTGATCTTGGAGTTGGTCGACGGCTCGGATCCCGAGGAGGCCACGCACCGCAAAGAAACGGAGCGTCTGGTCGAAGAGCTGGGCTTGGGGGAGATCCCGAGATTTCGGGCGTACAACAAGGCGGACAGGTTGGATCCGCACACCGTCGAGGCGCTGTCGCGCGAGCCCGACACCTGGGTGATTTCGGCGCTGGATCCCGAAAGCTTGCGACCGCTCTTGGCGGCGCTCGGGGAGCGTTTTCCGCCTGGAACCGGTCGCACGCGCCGCTTCGACGAGGAGTCGACGGAAGGCGGCGAGTGGGTGTTCGTCGATCCCGAGCCTTGGGACTGAAAACGCCGAGTCGGGAGCGTCCCTTCGCGGGCGCGCCCGCTCGAACCCGCAGTTTCCAGGCGGCGCACCGCATTTCGTCGAGGGTCACGAAGTTCGGTGTAAGACCGGTACCGTTCGCACGTTCTAGTCGACAGTAGGCCCCGAAGGGCCTCGACGAATCGGAGACCGGAGAGACATGCGCAAGTTGACCCAAGTGAGTGTGATGTGTGCCCTGCTGGGGCTAGCCAGTGGTTGCCACGCGGGGGGCCATGCCCACCACGCGCAGGCCGTGAGCGAGAGTGAGGCCATCTTCGTCACGGGCGAGGGTGACGCCAGCGCAGCGCCCGACCGCATGCGCCTGAATTTGGGCGTGGAGGCCAAGTCGGAGTCGCTGCAGGAGGCGATGAAGGACTGTCAGCAGCGCTCCGCGGCGCTCCAGGAGGCGCTGTTCAAGCTCGGCGTGCAGAAGAAGGATCTGCGCACCGGCCAGTTCTCCATCTCGCAGCAGCGCGAGCCCGTCATCGTGCACATCGCCGAGCCGGTGGCCGCCGTCGCGGCCCCCAGCACCACGCCCTCGGCCCCCAAGGGCAAGAGCAAGGCCACGGCCGTGGACGTGGCCCCCGCGCCGCCCCGCATCGAGGAGCGCTGGATCGAGCGCTACGTCGTCTCGAACACGCTCGAGGTGGTCTACCCCGATCTGGGGCGCGCCGGTGAGTTGATCACCGCTGCGGTTGCCGCGGGCGCCAACAACTCGTGGGGGATCTCCTTCGAGGTGGCCGATCCCAAGCCGCTGCAGGCGGCGGCACGCGAGTCGGCGCTGAAGGACGCCAAGGCCCGCGCCGAGCAGCTGGCCGCCCAGACCGGTGTGAAGCTGGGCCGCGTGCTCTCGATCAGCGAAGGCGCCGAGGGTGGCTCGATGCCTCCCATGCCGATGTACAAGATGGCCGCCGCCATGGACGCCTCGTCTCTGCCCATCGAAGGCGGCGAGGCCAAGCTGCGCGCCAGCGTGCACGTGGTCTACGCCATCGAGCGCTGAAGCCCGGCCGCTACGCCGTCACCCTCGACGCCCATCCGTTCGGAGCCAGCTCCGGGCAGGTGGGCGTCGACGCTCTTCCAGGCACGTGTCGGTCCAAGCCAACACGTCGCCTTTCGTCACCCTTCTGCTCAGTGAGCAGGATCGAGCATCTCGCTCGGCTGTTCGAAGCCGCGCCGGATGCCTGCCAGACTCAGCCGAGCGCCACTCATCTGATCGTGAGTGAGCAGCTCCACCGTGAACTGGCTCACGGCGAACAGCTCTGCGCGCTCCTGGGCGACCCCGGAACGGCGCAGCTGCCCGTAGGCGGCAGCGGCGCGTTCACTCGCCTGCAGCACGTCCCAGTAGGGTGAAGTGTGTGCCAGTGTGTGTGCCTCTGCCCACAGACTGGCCAATTGCTGTTCGAGAGTCGTAGTTTGCACGGTGGATTCGCGAAAATCCCCGTCCCCAGCTCGCGCTGGGGACCTTAGCAAACCATACGGCCACCGGCCGCCGAAAGTTCGGCCCCGGGGGAACGAAATTACAACTTTTCGCTGTCGCGACGGGGACGACGGTTCTGATCCAGCACGCGCTTGCGCACGCGGATCGAATCGGGCGTCACCTCGACCAGCTCGTCGCGATCGATCCACTCCAGCGCCGTGTCGATGGTGAGCACGCGCGGGGGGGTGAGCACGACGTTCTCGTCCTTGCCGGAGGCGCGGACGTTCGTCAGCTTCTTCTCCTTGCAGACGTTCACGTCCAGGTCGTTCTCGCGGTTGTGCTCGCCGATGATCATACCTTCGTAGACCTCGGTGCCTTCGTTGATGAACATGATACCGCGAGGCTGCAATCCCATCAGTGCGTAGGGCGTTGCAGGTCCCAGGCGATCCGCCACCAGTGCACCGCTGGCGCGACGCAGCATCGGACCCGCGTAGGGCTCCCAGCCGTCGAACAGGGTGTTGAGCAGACCCAGGCCGCGGGTCTCGGTGAGGAAGTCCGAGCGGAAGCCGATCAAGCCACGCGAAGGCACGCGGTACTCGACGCGGCTGCGGCCCGAGCCGAGCTGGTGCATGTTCGTCATCTGACCGCGGCGCTCACCGAGGCGCATGGTCACGGCCCCGATGTACTCCTCGGGCACGTCGACGACGACGATTTCGACCGGCTCCATCTTCTGGCCGTCGACCTCCTTGACCACCACCTCGGGCATGCCGAGCGAGAACTCGTAGCCTTCGCGGCGCATGGTCTCGGCCAACACCGCCAGCATCAGCTCGCCGCGGCCGTAGACGATGAAGGTGTCGGGCTCGTCGGTCATCTCGACGCGCAGCGCCAGGTTGCGCTTGCCTTCCTTCTCCAGGCGCTCGCGGATGTGGCGCGAGGTCACCCACTTGCCGACCTTGCCGGCGAAGGGCGAGTTGGAGACGAGGAAGCGGATCTTGATGGTGGGCTCCTCGACCGAGATGCGCTCGAGCGCCTCCGGCCGCTGCGGATCGGCCAGCGTGTCGCCGATCTGCACCTCTTCGAGGCCCGAGACGGCCACGATGTCACCAGCGAGCGCCTCCTCGGTCTTCACGCGGTTGGTGCCCTCGTAGCGGTAGACGGCGCTGAGGCGAGCGTTCGAGGTCTTGTTCTCACCGATCCAGGCGACGTTGGTGTTCACCTTGATCTTGCCGCGCCACACGCGACCCACGGCCAAACGACCGACGTACTCGTCGTGCTCGATGTTGTGCACCAGGAACTGCAGCGGCTCGTCGACGGGCAGCTGGGGGGGGATCACCTTCTCCAGGATGGTGTCGAACAGCGGCGAGAGGTCCTTCGACTCCTCGGTCAGCGTCTTCTTGGCGATGCCCAGCTTGCCGATGGCGTAGATGGTCGGGAAGTCCGCCTGCTCGTCGCTGGCGCCCATCTCACAGAACAGGCCGAAGGTCTCGGTGAGCACGTCGTCCGGCCGCGCGTCCTGGCGATCGATCTTGTTGATCACCACGATGACCGGGAGCTTCAGCTCGATGGCCTTGCCGAGCACGAAGCGCGTCTGCGGCAGAGGTCCTTCGGCGGCGTCCACCAGCAGCAGCACGCCGTCGGCCATCTTCAACGTACGCTCGACCTCACCGCCGAAATCGGCGTGGCCGGGCGTGTCGATGATGTTGATGATCGTGTCCTTGTATTTGACGCTGCAATGCTTGGCGAGAATGGTGATTCCGCGCTCACGCTCCAGGTCGTTCGAATCCATGACGCGATCGGCGACCGCCTCATTGACGCGGAACACGCCCGTTTGCTTGAGCATGTTGTCGACGAGCGTGGTCTTGCCGTGGTCGACGTGGGCAATGATGGCGACGTTGCGCAGCGAGGGGTTCATGGGCGACGCCCCCCTAGCCCGCATCCCCCCTGCGAGCAAGGAAACGCCCCGAGTTCTCGCGCTGCGCTGGGGAAATTGGCCGTGGAAGGCCCAGGGCGCGGTGCCCCCGACCTCAGGGAGCCCGTCCGCTCAGGCGATAGAGCACCCCGCCTGCCTCGCTCGAGACCTCGCAAGCGTCACGCAGAATGGCCACCTGCTCCTCGCCCAGCTGGACCTCGACGCCGCCTGCCTGGAGCACGAAATCGCCTCGTTCGCAGATCAGCGCCTCGGGCGCCGAGGGCGCCGGCAGGGTGAAACGCCCGCCTTCCTTCACCACGATCCGCTCGGCCTCGCCCTCACGCAGCGGTCCGTCCTTGGAAAGACGGGGTGAAACCATTTGCACCCGGCGCACCCGCCCGGCTTTGCGAGTGGGGAGCCCCCGAGGCCCCATCACCTCGACCGGCGCCTCACCCGCTGTCACCAGCCCGTCCACGCTCACGCCGAGCGCCGCGGCCACCCGCAGCACCACATGCAGCGTGGGGTTGGCCTGGCCCGACTCCAGGTGAGCGATGGTCGGCCGCGGCACGCCCGACAGCTCGGCGAGCGACGCCTGGCTGAGGCCCTGGGCCTCCCGCAGGCGCTTCAGATTCTGCGCCAGCTTGGTCGATGTATCGTCCGCCACGTCGATACGTTATCAGGGGCGAGCCGGAACCGCGCCCATTTTTCGTCGCCGTTCGCCGCCCGATTCGTGCTCAGGGGCTGGTGACGATGCGGTTCACGTCGATCACTTCGTCCCAGGCCGACTCGTGCCCCTCGTAGCGCACCTGCAGCTTCTCCGCCGAAATGACCTGCAGCACCGTCGCGCGGTAGATCGAGCCGCGCCAACGCACGCGGATGCGGTCGTCCACCTTGTAGCGACTCATGGGCGCGGCCGGCTCCCGCTTCTTGGCGTCGAGTCCACTGATCAAGCGAACGTGACGCGGCGGCGGCGGGGCGTTCACGGGGCCCATCACCAGGCCCTGGATGCGCTCCAGGGTCACGTCCTCGTCCCAGCGCGCGGGGTAGCCATCGTAGTGCACGCGGAAGCGCGTGCCCTTCTTCTGAATCACGTAGGCGGGATAGAGCAGCTGTTCGTCCCCCCACTCGACCAGCACGTGGTCGCCGACGCGATACGGCCGGTTGCAGCCCGTGCCCAAGAGGGCCAGCAAGACGAAGCTCGCGCAGGCGCGACGGCTGAGCCGAGCTCCGCCGGGCAGATCGGCGCCGCGCCCCGGACTTTCAGCCACCCGGGACCTCGTCGGCGAGCCGGCCTGCCCGCGCGCTGGCCGAGGTGGAGACCCAGGCGAACGCCGCCAGCAGGACGACCAAGGCGGCCCAGGCGGCCAGCTCGAACTTCAGGGGCACGACCTCTTCGCTCGACTCGATGGCGAACGCCGCGCTCACGGCCGTCAACCCGTTGAAGCCGATGTGCAGCATCAGCCCCGGCCAAAGCGAGCCCGAGGCCGCCCGGACGAAGCCGAGCAGCGCAGCCACGAAGGCGATGGGGAGCCACAGCCGTTGGTCGAAGTGGCTGAAGGTGAAGCCGAGGCCCGTCACCCATGCAGCCAGCACCGCGCCGCGCCCCGAGCGCCGCAGCGCACCGAAGATGGCGCCGCGGAAGAACGCCTCCTCGGCGAAGGGCACGAGCAGAGCGGCCACCACCACGATGGCCAGCGCCTGGGCGACGGAGTGCGACTCGAGCAGTCGGGAGCGGGCTTCCAGCTGAGCGTCGGTGAGTGGAAAGAAGCGCTCGACCACGCGGCGCAGGCGATCCGCGGGGAACTGGGCGACGACGCCCAAGAGAACGCCGAGCACGGGCAAGAGCAGGTGCGTCCGCCGCAGGCCGATGGCCGATGCCAGCCGGTCGCCGGCCGGGTACTTGCCCAGCAAGAGCGCCGAGGTGAGCAAGAAGACCGCGGAGCTGATGGCTCCGAGGCTGACCAGGTCCTCACCCAAGTTGGGTCGCAGGGCGAACAGGCAGCCCGCCGCGATGATCAGCAGCGAGAAGGCCAGCAGGATCCAGCCAAAGGCGTGCAGCGAAGTGAACTCGGCTGCGCCCGACTCGTCGTCGTTCGGCTCCATGGGCGTCGTCGTTCAGCGCGCCATCGCTCAAGAGCTGCGCAGCTGCGCGCTGACGCCGCGCTTGAGCACGGTGTCGCGACGCAACGCGTCGTTCTTGTCCGGGTGATCGATCGTGAAGTGCAGGCCGCGGCTCTCCTTGCGGCTCTGCGCCGAGGAGATGACCAGATCGGCCACACACTGGATGTTGCGCAGCTCCAGCAGATCGCGCGTCACCAGGTGCTTCCAGTAGTAGTCCATGATCTCCTGCTCCAGCAGGCGGATGCGCCGGTGGGCACGCATCAGCCGCGAGTCGCTGCGCACGATGCCGACGTAGTTCCACATCAGGCGCCGGATCTCGTCCCAGTTCTGCGTGACGATGACCGCCTCGTCGCTCGGACAGGCCGAGCCGATCTGCCACTCGGGCACGTCGGGCCAGGGCTTGCCGCGCAGCTCGTCGAGTTGATTGCGCAGCTTCTCGGCAGCGCGCTCGGCGAACACCAAGCCCTCGAGCAACGAGTTGGAGGCCAAGCGGTTGGCGCCGTGCAGCCCCGTACAGGCCGTTTCGCCCACCACCCACAGACCGGGCACCGTGGTGCGCCCCCACTCGTCGCTGGTCACGCCGCCGCACATGAAATGCGCGGCCGGCACCACGGGGATGGGCTCCTGAGTGATGTCGATGCCGTACTGCTTGCAGCGCTCGTAGATGGTCGGGAAGCGATCGCGCACGAAGCTCGCGGGCTTGTGGGTGATGTCGAGCACCACGTGCTCGCTACCCGTGCGCTTCATCTCGTAGTCGATGGCGCGAGCCACCACGTCGCGCGGCCCCAAGTCGGCCATGTCGTGGTGACGGGGCATGAAGGCGTCGCCGTCGGGCAGACGCAAGATGGCGCCTTCGCCACGCAGCGCCTCGCTCACCAAAAAGCTCTTGGCTCGGGGCTCGTAGAGCACCGTGGGGTGGAACTGGAAGAACTCCATGTTCGACACCTCGGCGCCGGCTCGGTAGGCCATGGCCACGCCGTCGCCGGTGGCGACGTCGGGGTTCGACGTATACAGGTAGACCTTACCGGCTCCGCCCGTGGCGAGCACGGTCGCGCGAGCCAGGATCGTGTCCACCGTGCCCGTGCGCTCGTCCAGCACGTAGGCGCCCACGCACTGGTCGGGCTTGCCCAGGCGGCTGTGGACGATCAGATCCACGCCCATCTTCCACTCGATCCAGCGGATGTTGGGGTGTTCGCGCACCGCCGCCACCAACGCGCGGGAGATCTCGGCGCCCGTGACGTCCCCGGCGTGGACGACGCGGCGCGCGTTGTGCCCACCTTCGCGCCCCAGATCGAGCTCACCGGAGTCGTTGACCGAGAAGCTGGCGCCGAGATCCATGAGCCAACGCAGCACCTCGGGCCCCTTGCGCACGCACAGATCCACCGTGGTGTCTCGGCACAGCCCCGCGCCAGCCACGTGCGTGTCACGCGCGTGCTCTTCGTAACTGTCCGCGGGATCGAGGACGGCCGCTACACCACCCTGCGCCCACTCGGTGGCGGATTGATTCAGCGCGCGCTTCGTAACGACCACCACCTCGCCGAATTCGGCTGCGCGTAGTGCGAACGAGAGACCGGCGATTCCACTGCCGAGCACGAGGAAGTCCGTCTGGAGGGACATGGCCGGCGGTCATACCCTTTCGGGCTGACCGGCGCACCGGGCGCGAGACGCCAATTTTACATCGAGGACACCCAGCCGATCTCGGAGTAGGCTC
>DATIDO010000658.1:0-14860 GCA_035456245.1 Polyangiaceae bacterium | reverse complement strand
TTGGAGGGGCAGACGGGGGCGCCCTGTGGTGGGCCAAACATCAACCTGGGAGAGGTTTGGAGGGGCAGACGGGGGCGCCCTGTGGTGGGCCAAACATCAACCTGGGAGAGATGTGGTGGCACACTTACTGTGCCAGGTGTGCCTTGGTGGAGGGGTGAGTTGTTGGATATATGGCCTGAAATGCGGTGTGCCGATTTGGCACGGGAGTTGCTGTGTCAGGGCGCATGGCGCAATCGACTCGACCCATCTGGCTGCTATCGAGCTTCCTAGTCCTCTCCGCTTCGTTCCTGGCCTGCTCGACGATCAGGACGACCCCCGAAATGGAGCTGGAGGGGTGGCAGATCGAGAGCGTCGAGGATCGGGGCGCAGGCTGCCTGGCCGTTCGCTACCTCAAACCCGCTACTTGGGACTGCTCGCCAAGTCAGCTCGACGCCGCCGAGGGATGGCCGAGCCGCAACATGGACGGCGGCGACGACGGGTCGGTCTACGACTCGGGCGATGCAGGCCCGACCGTTGCGGATCTCGAGCAGCTCGATTGCGACACCCTGATCGCGGAGCGTCGACAGCTCGCGGTGAACTACGAGGTGCAGCAGCTCGCTGAGCAGTACCAGACCCAATTGTCTGCCTGCCTCGACCAGCACACGACGCGGTACTTCCAGGATGGCGCGGAGACCAGCTACTGCGCGGGGAATGGCTCGAACGATGCCTCGATCGACGGGGACGCAGGAGGCTACGACGATGGCTACTCGGGCGGCGACGACGCGGGCGTGCCCACGGGCAGCGAAGACGGCGCGAACAGCTACTCGACCACGAACAACCAAGTGCGCGGGGTCGAAGAGGCCGACTACGTCAAGAACGACTCGGGCCACATTTACCTGCTGACTCCGCATGCGCTCGAGGTGTTCGACGCTTGGCCGGTCGCCGAAGCCAAGCGCCTCACTCGCATCGAGTTCGAGAGTGAGCCTCGTCGGCTTCTCTTGGCAGGCGACACACTGGTCGTCCTACTGCGTACTGGAGTAACGCCTGGTACCGAGCCGTCTCAGCAAGGTTGCACCTACGGCTATGGCTGCAGCCTGCAGGGCGAGGGTGGTGGTACGGAGGTGCTGGTGTTCGATGTCTCCGATCCGGCCCATCCCGTTCAGAAGGAACGCTTCGGCTTCTCGGGGGCCTACGTGGCCGCGCGGCGCATCGGCCAGCGCGTCGTCATGGTGGTCGAAGACCGGCTCGACGCGGTGCCGACCGCGGCTCTGCTGGGCCTCACCATCCCCGCTGACGTGAGCGCCGACACCATCGACGCCGCTTACGCGGCGCGAGTGAAGGAGGCTGGAGAACGCATGCAGACGGTCCCCGAGGCAGCCTTCTTGCCGGTGTACGGGAGCGTCGATCCGGCGAAGGGCTGCGACGGCTACCTGCGCTCGCAGGGCAGCGACATGCAGGGCTTCGTATCCGTCGTGACGATCGATCTGGCTGGCCTGGGGGCCCCCCACTTCACGAGCATCGGCACCGTGCCTGGATTCGTCTACGCGTCGAGCGACGCGCTCTATCTCGCGACTCCGGTCGGCTACACGTACTACGAGGACGGTTCGGGCGGTATCGACGAGACCAGCATCATTCACAAGTTCGCGATCGACGGAACCGCGCCGGAATACAGGGGTAGCGCCTCGCTGCGCGGCCACGTGCTGAACCAGTTTGCCATGGACGAGCTGGATGGCGTGCTGCGAGTGGCCTCGACGAACGGCTACGTCCCTTCCGCGAACGTGTCGAGCTCGCTCACCACCTTCCACGAACTGAATGGGCATCTCTCCCGCTACGGCGAGCTGAGTGGTCTCGCGCCGACCGAGGACATCCGCTCCGTGCGCTTCGACGGGGATCGCGCCTTCGTCGTGACCTTCAAGAAGACGGATCCGCTGTTCGCCTTCGATCTGTCCACTCCGGCCGCTCCGCGCGTGTTGGGTGAGCTGAAGATCCCGGGCTTCTCGACCTACATGCATCCGATCGACCGAGACCACTTGTTGGCAGTCGGCTACGACGCCGACGACCAGGGCTCGTTCGCCTATTTCAACGGGATCCAGGTGCAAATCTTCGATATCTCGAACCTGGCGGCGCCGCTCTTGGCCCACAAGATGGTGATCGGTACGCGGGGAAGCTCGTCCGAGGCGCTGACCAACCACCTGGCGTTCAACTACTTCCCGGCCGAGAAGGTGCTGGCGCTGCCCATCACCATCTGCGAGGGCGGAGGCAACGGCACCTATGGCGACACGATGACCTTCTCGGGCCTGTTGGCGCTCGACGTGGATCTGACGAACGGCATCAGCGAGCGCGGCCGACTGCCCTTCGCTTCGCCAACGGATGCCGCCGACCTCGACTACGGCGCGGCCGGATGCTTCGGTTGGTGGACCGAGTCCACCTCCACGGTGAAGCGCAGCATCTTCTTCGAGGACTACCTGTACGGTATCAGCACCGGTGAGCTGCGTGCCGCCCAGCTGGACGCGTTGGGTTCACCGCTCGTCTCGCTGCCCATCGGCGAGTGAGGTTCCAAGGAGCCTGTTTCGAAACAGGCTGCGCGAAAGAACCTGCGGGGAAAAGCCTGAGCTGAAGAACAGTCGAGGGCGGGTAGCGACGCCCTCAGGGAAAGCGGGGAGACTTCTCCCCGCTGGCCATCTTGTAGGTGAGACGCGCGATGCCCCAGGCCTGCGTGAACCAGTCGATCGAGTCGGGCGAGTTCACCGGTGCGGTGAAATTGGCCATCAGCGACAGGTGTTCGGTGAACGTCCAGGCGAAGTTGCCGCCCACGCGCAGCAAAGGGTCGCGCCCGGGGGTCACCACGGCGTCGAAGCCGGGACCGAAGAACATGCGCTGATCGAACAGCCACAGCGACCAGCCGCCGCGGAACATGGTGGCGTTGTTCTCTTCCAAGACGAAGCGCGTGAGCTCCTCGAACATGGCCAAGTTCGGATCTTTGCCGGGGATCCAAACCTCGTTCACCTCCCAGTAGCCGAAGGTCGGACCGGCTGGGATGTAGCCCCAAAGCGAGGCGTCGAGCGACGCGTACGAGGTGAGGGGCTGGGTCGGATCCTGCAGTGACGCATCGTCGTAGACGGTCTGGGGTGTGGCGAGGTGTCGCGCGTAGGCGTGGCTGTAGCGCCCGCCGACGGTCAGGTTGGCGGCCAAGAGCTCGGCTCGAATGCCCGAGTAGACGGCGGCGAAGTCGGTGGTGGTGAGCACCTGCGCCTCGGCACCGATCCACAAGTAGTGGGGGCGGCCGTAGCCGCCGGCGACGATCAGGCGGTTCAGCGCGCCGACCTGGAGTTGGCCACTGACGAAAGGCCGCACCTCACCGTGCTCCCAGTAGTGAGCCGTCTGGTCCGTTTGGTCGGGGGTGTCGTGCACGGGGGCGCGGCCGCGCACGTCGGCCCCGTGGGCTAGGGAGGAGGTCAGACCGACCGTCAGGGTCAGTCCCGCGAGCATTCTCGCCGGCCGCAGTCTCGCCAGCAGCCGTCTCGCCGGCCGCAGTGGCCTCGGTGTTCGCTTCACGCGGGTCATACGGGGGGAGCCTCCAGGACTTCGCGCAGCACGCGGAGGAGCTCGGCGGTTCGGTAAGGTTTGGTCAAGAGTCGCTGGTCGCGGCGCGCCTTCACGTCGACGGCCGAGTCTCCCATGTAGCCGGTGGTGAAGACGGTTGGAATGGGGCCGTGGGCGGCCTCCAAGCGCTCGATCAGCTCGAGCCCGGTCAGACCGGGGAGGATGACGTCCGTCACCACGATGTCGAGGTGCGCGGGGAGTTGGGCGAGCGCGTCTTCGGCCGAGGCGAAGTCGAACACGCGGTAACCGGCGCGCCTCAGTGCGTCGGCCACCATCTGGCGCAGGCGCTCGACGTCTTCGACCAGGAGCACGCGCTCGTGGCCCGAGGCGCTCGGGCTGCTGACCGGCGCTGGCTCGTCGCTGGCGCCGGCCAGGGGAATGCGCAGCTCGAAGGTCGAGCCTTTGCCCAAGGCCGAGACGATGCGCACGGAGCCTTGGGCGGCGGTGATGGCTTCCTGCACGTTGGCCAGACCCAGTCCAGTGCCCTGACCGCGCGGCTTGGTCGTGTAGAACGCCTCGAACAGGTGGGCTTGGGTTCGCTCATCCATGCCGGTCCCCTGATCGGTGATGGATAGCAGCAGGCAGCGCTGCTTCTGTTCGTCCGTGGTGAGCTCGGTGCGCAGCAGGATCTCGCCGCCCTGCGGCATGGCGTCCCGCGCGTTGACCACCAGGTTCATCACGCACTGCTCGAGCTGACCGGATTCCATGAACACGCAGGGCGTTGCCGGCGCGAGCTCGAGTCGCAGGTGGTGCCGCTCGCCGAGCAGACGATCCAGTAGCTTGCCGCAGCGCCGCAGCACCTCGTGCACGTTCAGGTTCTCGGCCTTGCCGGTGCCACCGCGACTGAAGGCCAAGAGCTGACGAGTGACCAGGGTGGCGCTTTCGGTCGCGTTCTCCAGATCAGTGAGCACCTCGAGCGTGGGCTCGTCCGAGTGGGATTCGCGCAGGACGCTGGAGGCGGCGAGGATGACCGTGAGCAGGTTGTTGAAGTCGTGGGCCACGCCGCCGGCGAGCCGCCCCAGCATTTCCATGCGCTCGGCGTGTCCGCGCTCGGCGGCCAAGCGGCGGTTTTCCTCGGCGGCTCGCTCCAGCTCGGCGGTGCGCTCGGCGATGCGCTCTTCGAGCGCCTGGTTCAGCCGGACCACCGCCCGTTCGTTCTCGACCAGGGCGGTGACGTCGCGCGCCACGAGCAAGGTACCGGCGTCGACGGGGAAGCGACGGACCTCCCAAATTCTGGCGTCCAGCTCGCGGCGCGAGTCGCTGGGGCGCTCGTCCTTGCCGGCCCAGCCGGGCAGCAGATCCGCCAACTCCCGCCCGATCAGATTGGGCGCCTCGGAGAGCCCAGCCAAGAGCTGGCCGGCAGAGCGATTGAAGTCGACGATGCAGCCGCGCGGATCCACCACGATCACGACGTCCGACTGCTGTTCGACCCACAGATCGCGCGCCAGGGGCGACAGATCGAGGCCTGCCGGACGCAACATACCGAGCGTGGTGGCCAGCGTGCCGGCGCCGAGGAAGAAGGGGGTCAGATCGCGCTCGCCGAGCAGCTGAATGCCCATGAACGTCAGCGCGCTGCCGATGGCGGGGGCCAATACGTTGGCCGTCAGCGTCAGCACTTGGCGACGGTAGACGCGATGGCGCCACGAGCCCGAGCCGACGAACAGCAGCGCGGAGGCCAACAGCAGCACGTACATGTACACGAAGATCGCGTAGTCGAACGGCTCGAATGGGTAGACCAGGTGAGGCATCGGGCCCACCTCGATGCGAGCCTGCGTTCGCGCCAGCCCGTGCCAAGGGGAGCTGGCGAAAAAGCCGGCGGCGGCGAAGGTCGGGGCGAGCAGGAAGGCAGCGAAGCTGCGAGGCGCTTCGACCGGCCGGCCGACGAAGCTGGCGGCAAAGAGGTAGAAGGCGACGCTGAGTCCACCCTGGGAGGCCAGCTGGATGCTGTCCCAGATGATTTTGCCGGTCCGATCGGGGCTCAGCTGTTCGCCCAGATAGCCGAGGACACAGACCAGCTCGATGCCGAGTGCGAGTCCGAGATAGAGCCCGTCTCGTCGGCCTCGCAGGCGTGGCAACAGCGTGAGCAGGCAGGTGGCCACCAGCGCTGCGGACACCATGATGAGCCAGCGGAAGAGTTCGACGGACAAGTCACTGCAGTTGTCCGCCGGAACCCGGTCGTTCGGCAAGGCGGCGCGGACATCGGGCGCGGGAGACTGGCAGGGCGGCGCTCGCCCGCGGGACGGGGGCGCCGGTGAGGTCGGAGTAGGTGAGCGCCGCACATGCGGCTCGGCGGGGGGCAGCTACTGCGCGTCGACGGCATGGACTGCTAGGATCGATCGCGTGAGAGGTGTCGCGTGGTTGGGAGTGTTGGCGTTGGCCGGTTGCGTGGACCGCAGGGACGATCCGTCGCGCGCGCAGCACACTCAGCAGGTCGAGACGTCGCAGCGTGAGAGCGACGGCCGAGCCCTCTCGTCGAACGAGCGGGCGGCCGCGCGGACACCGGCTTCGCCCGATCTGTGCGCGCTCGAGCTGGCTCGCGTGAAGCAGGAGGCCGCCCAGCCCGGCGCGCCGCAGCTGGAGAGCCATCGCGTCGAGCTGCTGGGCCGCGCTCGCTCCACACCACTCTGGTTTCGCCGCGCGCCGGAGCACTCGGCGGACGCAGCCACTGGGCGCCTCTGGGAGGCGCTGGAGCGCGAGGACGATCCGGCCAACGAGATCAAGCGGGTGCTCGGTGCCGGGTCCGGTAACCTGGCGCGGCGCCGGGAGCTACTGCTGCGCGAGGGGTACCTCTACGCGGAGCGGCCGATTTTGGCTCTGCGCTTGACGCAGATGCTGCGGCTCGATCACCTCTTCGACGAGCCGGTCGTGATGGTGCAGCGCGGTGCGCAGCAGCTCCGCGCGGTGCGCAAGAAGGACCGCTACGTGCTGGAGGATGCGGCGCAGAGCGAAGCGCGCCTCCTGCTGTTCGATCGCGTCTGGTTGCCGGAGAGTCCGCCGGGGCCCGCGCTCCACGTCGATCTGGCCGAGCTGACCGCTCAACTCGCCTCGGCGCGCTTGCGCATCGTCCAGGCGGGAGAGGACGAGCTGATCGGGCGCGCCAGCTACGCTCGTTCGGGCGCGCCCGATGTCGAGGCCGACTGGTTGCTCCGGGTCGAGGCGGACGGGCGCGCTCGCCTCGACTGTGAGTCGGTGGCCCCCGACCAGCGTGCTGCGTTGGCCGCGGCCCGCAGCGCGGCGCTCACTCGTCATCGGCTGGTGCGGCCCATTCTGGCCGCCATCGACGACATGATCGAGCGAGGGTTGCCCTTCGACGAACCCAAGACCGAAGAAGGGCAGCAGGACGGCAAGCTGCGCGTCGGCTTCCGTGAGGCCTACGAACAAGGGGCCAGTAGCTACGAGTTCAACGGCGATCGCTACCCGGTCTTCGATGGGCTCGGTCGTCCGCGCGTGCCGCAGGTGTGCATCGACTTCATCACCGACGCGCTGGACGCAGCCACCGGTGGCAACTGGGCACCGCGTGGACAGGCGCGCAAGCGCACGCGAGGAGCGCTGCACTTTCCGAGCTTGCAGCTCGACAACCCGCGGAGCGTCGAGAGCGTGGTGCAGTTCGCCTCCGAGCACCCCGAGTGGTTCGACGTCGTGCAGCTGGACGAGGCCGAGCGCGTTCCCTTGCGCCAGCGTCAGGAGTTCTTCGAGTCGCTCGGTCGCGCGGTCGGACGCTACCGCGTGGGCGACATCGTCTTCATCAATGGGCTACGCAGCGACCAACGCCTGCACTTCCACTCGTTCTTCGTCGCGGCGGTCGATCCGTTGACCGGCTTCCCCACGTTGCTCGCGGCCAACGCCGGCCGTCCGCAGCTGCGCACTTGGGAGGGCGAGATGGCGAACGCCCCACGCCGCTACATCGTGGCGCGCGTGCGCTTGAAGGACGAACTGCTCTCGCTCGCTTATCGGCAGGCCCGCGAGCGTCCGGGCGTGCCGCTCTCGCTGTTTGCCGCGGCCGATACGCCAGCGGCCGTCGACTGAGGCGCCCCGAAAGGGCCCGGGGGAGGCCCCGAGCCTTGCGATTTTCGGGGGCTGCTCTAAGGGGTGCTCGTGAACTCGTCTTCCGCTCTCTCGTCGGGCTCTCCCGCTCAGCGCCCCGTTCGCATCGCCATCCTCGGCTCGGGCACCGTGGGGGGCGGAGTGCTCCGCCTGCTGCACGAGAACCGCGACGCGCTGGCGCAGAAGGTGGGCGCCCCGCTCGAGGTGGCGCACGTGCTCGTGCGCGACGCCAGCAAGCCGCGCGTCCCCGAATGTCGGCCGGAGTGGGTCACCACCGATCCCGAGCGGGTGTTCGGAGATCCCGAGCTCGACGTGGTGATCGAGGTCATCGGCGGCGAGAACCCCGCGCGCTCCTACATCGAGCGGGCCATCGATCGCGGGCTCACCGTGGTTTCGGCCAACAAGTTCGTGTTGGCCAAGCACGGCCCGGCCTTGCTCGAGCGCGCCCAGCGCGCCGGCGTCGACTTGGCCTTCGAGGCCTCGGTGGGCGGCGGCATTCCAATCATCCGCACGCTGCGCGAGGCGCTCACCGGTGACACCGTCGAGTCGATCCACGGCATCCTCAACGGCACCTGCAACTACATCCTGACCAAGATGCGTCGCGAAGGACTGGGCTTCGCCGAGGTGTTGGCCGAGGCGCAGGCTCTCGGCTACGCCGAGGCCGATCCCACGCTCGACGTCGAGGGCTTCGACGCAGCGCAGAAGCTGATCGTGGCCAGCATGTTGGCGTTCGGTTCGCGCGTGGGCGTGGACGAAGCGCCGGTCGAGGGCATCTCGGCCATCGACGACGTCGACTTCACCGTGGCGGATCGCTTCGGCTTCACCATCAAGCACCTGGCCATCGGCCGGGACCTGGGGGACGAGCTTTCGCTGCGCACCCACGCTGCCTTGGTGCCCAAGACGTCGGTGTTGGCCGGCGTCGACGGCGTGTTGAACTGTGTCTACATCCGCGGCCGCGCGCTGGGGCCCTGCATGCTGGTCGGGCGCGGCGCAGGCGATCTGCCCACCGCCGTCAGCGTGGTGGCGGACTTGGTGGACGTGGCCCGCTCGCGCTTGGAGGGTGACAACGGCCTGTCCACGCGCGGTATCTTCGCCCGACCGCGCAAGCTGCAGCCGCTCGACGAGCTGGTGACCCGCTACTACCTGCGCTTCGACTTGTCGGATTCGCCCGGCGTGCTCGGAGTCCTCGCCACCACGCTCGGCCGCCACGGCGTTTCGATCGAACAGATGGTGCAGGAGCGCAACGACAAGCAGGGGCAGCTCGCCTCGGTGCTGATCATCACCCACGCCACGCGCGAGGGCGCCGTGCGCGGGGCCTTGGCCGAGCTGGCCGAGGAGCCGTTCCTGCAGCGGTCGCCGCGCTTCCTGCGCATCGAAGACATCGGATGAGCGTGCAAGATTCGCCGGTCCACGACCCCGCGCCGCTCGGCGTATTCGACTCCGGGCTGGGTGGTCTGACGGTCGTCCATGCGCTGCGCGAGAGCTGCCCGAGCGAGGACATCGTCTACCTGGGTGACACGGCGCGCGTGCCGTACGGGACGCGCTCGGCGCAGACGGTGATCCGCTACGCGCGCGGATGCGCGGCCGAGCTGACGGCCCGAGGCGTGAAGGCGCTGGTCATCGCCTGCAACACGGTGAGCGCGGTGGCCGTCGAGGTGTTGCGCGCCGAGCTGGATATCCAGGTAATCGGTGTGGTTCAGCCGGGTGCGAGCGCGGCCGTCGAGGCGGCTCTGCGTGAGGCCGCGCGCACCGGCGGTCCGCCGCCGCGCATCGGCGTGCTCGGCACGCAGGGCACCATCAACTCCGGCGCCTACGCGCGCGCGGTGAGCATGGCGAGCACCCGCCTCGAGGTGCTGGGCAAGGCCGCGCCGCTCCTGGTGCCGTTGGTGGAGGAGGGCTGGCTGGAAGGTCAGGTGCCCGAGTTGGCCGTCGAGCGCTACGTGGGCGAGTTGCTCGAGCAAGGCGCCGGCGTGCTGGTGCTCGGCTGCACCCACTATCCGCTGCTGCGACCGATCGTCGAGCGGGTGGCGGAGCGCTTGGCCGGGCATCCGATCCCGGTCGTCGACAGCGCAGCTGCGGCTTCGGTCACCGTCGGTGAGATGCTCCGCGAGGGACGCATTCGGCCGGCGCCGACGTCGCGGCGCGGCCAGCTGGAGCTCTTGGTGACCGATCTGCCCGGCGGCTTCCAGCGCGTGGCCGACTTGTTCTTGGGTGAGCACACACCCGAGGCCAAGCAGATCGATCTCACGATGGGCTGACGCCCGGCCTGCTGCTGCGCCTGCGTCGCGGCCTGCGGTCGCGGCCTACGTTGGTGGCTCGGTCGAGCGTCCCGCGGCCCCGACTCGGACCGGGGCCGAAACGCCCGACTCAGATCTCCAGGCCTTCGTCGGACGCGCAGTGGTAGAGGACCGCCATGCGCACGGCGACGCCTGCCTCGACCTGGTCGAGCACGCCCGACTGGACGCCGTCGGCGATGTCCTCGTGGATCTCGACGCCGCGGTTCATCGGGCCGGGGTGCATCACCAGCGCGTTCGGCTTGGCCAAGGCCAGGCGACGCGGGTTGAGGCCCCAGATGCGGCTGTACTCACGGGTGGACGGGAAGAGCGCGCCACCCAGCCGCTCCAGCTGGATGCGCAGCATCATCACCACGTCGGCGCCTTCGATGGCCGGCTCGATGCGGTCGTAAACTTCCCAGCCCAGCTCTTCTGCACGCAGAGGCAGCATGGTGCGCGGCCCGGCGAAGCGGACCTTGGCGCCCAGCATCGGCAAGAGCAGCGCGTTGGAGCGGGCGACGCGGCTGTGCAGGATGTCGCCACAGATGGCGACGGTCTTGCCCTCCAGGCTGCCGCCGAAATGGTGGCGCATGGTGAAGGCGTCGAGCAGGGCCTGCGTCGGGTGCTCGTGCATGCCGTCGCCGGCGTTGACGATGGCGGCGCGGCTGCGGCCGGCGACGATGTGGGGCGCGCCGGAGGCCGAGTGACGGATGACGATCACGTCGGCGTGCATGGCGTTGAGGGTGGAGAGCGTGTCGTGCAGCGTCTCGCCCTTCGTCGTGCTCGAGGTCGAGGCCGAGATGTTGACCACGTCGGCGCCCATGCGCTTGCCGGCCAGCTCGAAGCTCGTGCGGGTGCGCGTCGAGTTCTCGAAGAAGACATTCAGCACGGTCTTGCCGCGCAGGGTCGGCACCTTGCGAATGGGGCGACGGGTGACCTCGAGGAAGGTGTCGGCCGTCTCCAGGAGGCGGAGGGCCTCCTCACGGGCGAGCCCCTCGATGCCGAGCAGGTGGCGGAGACGAAGATCCTTCATGGCACCTCGGAGGCGGGCGAAGCGGGGGGAGGAGGCAGGGTCGGGTGGTCGAAGGGCACGGCCACCGCGGCGAAGAGCTGGGGGCCGCTCAGCTGCACGTCGACTCGTTCGCTGGCGGTGACCTCCACTCGCTTCACCAGGTAGTCGGCCTGAATGGGCAGCTCGCGGCCGCCGCGATCGACCAGCACGGCCAGCTCGACCTTGGCTGGGCGACCGTAGTCGAGCAGGGCATCGACCGCGGCGCGGATGGTGCGGCCGGTGAACAGGACGTCGTCGCAGAGCACCACGGTGCGCCCTTCGAGCGAAAGGGGCAGACGGGTCGGACCGACGCTGGGGGTCAAGAGGGCCGTGCTGGCGTCGTCGCGGTAGAGCGTGATGTCCACGCTGCCGACCGGGGGGGCGTGTCCATCGAGCGCCTCGATGCCGCGGGCCAGCTCCTCGGCCACGGGGATGCCGCCACGCCGAATACCGACCAGGAGCAGATCGGTCGCGCCGCGGTTCCTCTCGAGAATCTCACCTGCGACGCGCCGCAAGCCGCGCAGAGCGTCTTCGGGATCGAGCAGTGACCTCATCTCGCAGCGGGGGGTAACACGGAGGCGGGGGGGAGGGGAGCGAAAATCGTCTCGTCGAGCCGGCCCGGTTCAGGCTCGCCCCGAGCCTGCCCGGCTGGGCTTCCCGGCCCCGGAGGGCCCCGAGGTCAGTGCAGCAGATGCTTTCCGCCGCCCTTGTCCTTGTCGTTGTGCTTGTCGGTGTGTTTGTCCTGCTTACCGCCGGAGATCACTCGCAGCCCGCTCTCACGAGCGCGCTTGCGACGGGCGACCCCTTCGGTTCGGACCTCGGCCTCCAGCCGAGCCAAGCGAAAGCGGAGGTAGGCGCGGCGCAGCGGAGACGGCGTGCCGCCTCCGAGCAGGTAGCCGTAGCCCATGCCAGCGAACATCGCGATGTGACCTGCGGGCGGCAGCGCGCCGGCGATCAGGTAGAGGAGGTTGAGGCCGACGACGAAGGCGATCAGGCCACGCGTCCCGATGGGTAGGACGAAGAAGAGATTGACGGTTCGCCCCTGGAACGAGCAGGCCCAAGCGATGGCCACGGCTTCCACCACGGGCATGGCGCCGAAGTAGTGCGGGGGTACCAGGCGCGGGCTGGGCCCGAGCACCCAGGTCACCAGGACCTGCGTCCCGTACGCGAGCACGGCCGAGCCGATCAGGAAGCGAGCGAAGCGGCCCGAACCGAAGCTCGTCTCGAGCGAGGCACCCAAGAAGTAGAGGCCGAGCAAGGCGCTCAGTAGGTGCCCGATCCCGCCGCTCGGCACATGGAGCAGTGGAGCGGTCACGAGTCGCCACAGCTGGCCCGCCAGGATTGCGTCGGTGTTACCGGTGAAGAGGAAGAACGCCTCGTCCGACGCGCCGCCCCAGTTGAGGGACAGCGCGAAGCCCAGCCAGATGACGAACAGGCCGATCAGGACCACGCGCAGCACGGGTCCGGGTTTCTCCAGCATCAACTGAGCGCCAGCATCACCCCGCATGCCATTGCCTTAGCTCCCCGTCCGACCTCGGACAAGGCGGCACGCTGCTGGGTCAGTCCGAGCTGGGTGCTGCTTCGACTGGCGTGCAGCTCGCCGGCACGATCACCCCGGCGGATGTGAAGGCGCGGCACGTGGTGCGGTAGGTGGGCGTGGAGGCGCCGGCTTCGTACAGCGCCACCGAGTAGGAGACCGAGGTCGCCGGGGGGAGGCCTTCGATCGTCGCCGCCTCGCCGCAAGCCGTCGTGGGGCCCGAAGGTCCGGGGCCAGCACCGCCGGCGCCACCTGCGCCAGCACCGCCCGCACCCGCGCCGCCCGCTCCACCAGTACCGTCGCTCGGCTGGCTCGGATCTTCGATCGCGAAGCTCTCGATCTGCCCGCCGCCGGCGCCGCAGCTGGTGCCGACCAGGAACGGCTCCACGTCGATGGACACACCCGTGGGACCCAGCGTGCCCGAGTCCACGAGGGGCTCGCAGCCACGCACGTACACGCGGGTGTTGGTCTGGGCGTAGATGCCTTCGATGGAGAACGCGCCACCGGCGCCGTCGTCGCCACCGCTTCCACCAATGCCGGAGGCGCCGCCGTAGCTGACGCCGTCTTCGCCGCGGCAGTAGCCGACGTAGCGAGGTGCGACCACCTCACCTGCGTCGTCGACGACCATGCGCAAGCCGTTGGTCTGGGCCTTCAAACCGGGCTGGTCGAAGGCCTCGACCAGCGCCTTGTAGCGGCGGCCCGGGGTCACGTAGGCGAAGAACGCGGCCGCGTTGCAGTCGAGGACGGCGCTCGAGGCGAGCGCGAACGGCTGCTCCAGATCGACGCTGATGTCGATCAAGGTAGCCTGGTAGCTGTGCACGGCGCCCGGCAACTGGGCGCAGGTGTGGTCACCGAGGAAGTCGACCGGATCGACCACGACCGCGGTGGGGACCAGGGTCTTGTCTTCGGTTTCGGTCGTGCTGGTGCAGGCCCAGGCCACGACACCGAGCGCGACACCGAGACGAGAAAGAGACAGGCGCCGCTTCGGCGCGGGCGACTGGACGCCCCTGGGCTCGGGCGAGCGTCCAGGCCCAGAGGGCTGGGGGTGCGACGGGCGGGGCTCCAGGCTCATGCGAGGGGGGCCTTAGCAGGCGGGGGCCGGGCGCGAAAGCCGGCGGATCGGTTGGCCCGCCGGATCAGTAGGCCTGCGGGATGTAATGGCGCCGGTCGGTGGTGGGCTCGACGACCTGGAGCTGATCGGAGCGCAGGAGCAGCAGGGCCCGCCGGGCGGGTTCGGTATAGGTCGGCTCGGGGTGGGGGCCGTCGCAGCTGCGAGCTCCGCCCAAGGCAGGACGGACCAGCTCGACGCCGGGCTCACCATTGCGGCGCCCCCAGCGAGCGGAGAGATCGTGCGAGAAGGTCGTCTTGCAGTGGACGTGGCCGCCGGCGCGGAGCTCGATGTCCTCCTCGATCACCAGGTCCTCGTGCACGGTGGTGCGGGTGACCGACAGGGTGCTGGTGCGCTGGCTGCGCTGCATGCTCAGCGCGCTCGGGGGCGAGAGGATCTTTTGATCTCCCGCGGTCGAGACCCAGGTGCTGCCGATGCGCAGTACCTCGTCGGCAGGGGACTCCTGTTGGACTGGTGTCTGGCTGGAGTGATCGTCACCCGCGCAGCCCGAGAGGGTCGTCCCGAGCAGGCAGATACCGAAGAGCTGGGCTGTGCCCGTGAGGCTACGGCTCATCACCCCGAGCTGCCTCCCTCGCCCTTGGGCAAGAGGTAGTCGCAGATTTCGAGATCCCACGGACGGCCGACGACATCGCAGACGCTCACGACGCGGCCGCCTTCGGCGTCCAGGCTGGTCGTGGCGTCGACACCGGCGCAATCGGTGGTGAGCTTTTCGGGATCGTCCTTGGCGCAATCGGCCGCAGCTTGGATCGTGGCGACGCAGTCCTTCTGGTCCTTGGCCGTGGGGACCTTGGGTCCCGCGATGCCGTGCAGGCACTGGTCGCGATAGAAGGACTTGCAGGCCGTGACGTCGTCCTCGTTCTCGATATCGCCGAGACCACAGGCAACCGACGCTTCACAGCGCAGGTACTCGATCTCGCGGCACTCGTTCACGGCGATGGCGCCGGTGGTGCAACCGAGCAGAGCGAGCGGTGAGGCGGCCAACGCGACGGTGGCGATCCACCTCACGGGACGACGGACGGACATGGGCACCGGCTAGCACGGTCCGAGGAGGACGAGCGAGTTTTTGGGGGTTGCCCTCGGCTCCCCCGGGCGCTCTCCTCCGGCCGTGTTCTCCGCCATCGTTTTGGCCGCCGGTCTCGGGACTCGGCTGCGGCCCCTCAGCGACGAGCTGCCCAAGCCGCTCGTGCCCGTCGGGGACGTGCCGCTGCTCGTCCGAACCTTGGAGAAGTTACATGAACTCGGGG
>DATIDO010000657.1:0-3914 GCA_035456245.1 Polyangiaceae bacterium | reverse complement strand
GCTCCCACGGGGTCGCGCGAGAGCGTGCGGCCGTCCTCCGTAGGTCAGTCCTCGGCAGGTCTTTCCTCGGCAATGCAGTCCTCGGGAGTGCAGGGTCCTTCCGGCCATTCCCCTACAGGGCCGCGCGAGAGTACGCGGCTGTGGCTCGAGGCGGCCTTCGCGGCGCTCGCCGTCGGTGACGAGCGCTTGCGCGAGGCCAACACTTACGCCGAGGAGGCCGAGCGCGCGGGCGAACCACTTCTGGCTCCGTTGGCTCGCGCGCTGCGTGTCCACATCGCGGAGCGCAGCGGAGACGAGGTGCTGGCCAGCGAGCTGGCGCGCGCCGCGTTCGATCCTTTTGCGCTCCGTGGGTTGATCGACAATGCCCCGGCGCCTTCGCCGGCGCGCGATGGGCTGTTGCCGTTCGTGCGTCGGGAGCAGCTGCTCGCGCTCGCCGACAGCTGGGAAAAGCTCGCGCAGCCGGTGCGCGGCGCTGCGCGCGGGCCAACCGGGGCCGAGCGGTGAGCGCGCGCGTCGCACGCGCGAGCGGGCTCGTGCTCGCCGTCGGCGCAGTCGTGCTCGGACCGGCGCTGTTCGCCGGGAAGTGGCTCGGGTCCAGCGTGATCGGAGGAGTCGCTCACGCCGAGACGGTCGGTATCTGGCAGCGCGCCCGACCGAGTGTGCGCGCCGAGCTGGCCTTGGGCGCAGCGCTCGATCGGGTGCTGGAGGGCTACGGCGACGAGCGCGATCTTCTGAGGGCGCACACTGCGTTGGTCGAGTTGGGGCAGGGCAGGGCGCCGGCCCGCGCCGATCACTTGGTGCTGCTCGTGCACTTTCGACTCGAGCTGTCGTTTCGGGGTCCGGAGCGTGGAGCCGGCTTGGGCGAGCGCTGGGCCACTTGGTTGCACGTGGCGCTCGCGCGCGCCGAGCTGTCGACCGAGCTGCGTGCGCTCGCCGAGCTGGAGCTGGCGCGGCTGGCTCGGGCCGAGGGCGTGAGCGCGCGGGAGCCGTTGGCGCGGGCCCTGGCAGCCGCCCTGGACGAGCGGCGCCGGTCCAGCATTCAGGTGCTGCAAGGCGTCGAGGTGCTGGCCGATTCGGGCGGCGCGTCGGCCGCGGTGCTCGAAGCGGAAGTGGCCTTTGCCGAGGCTCGCTCGTCACCGGCTGGTGCACGCTGGCGCGCCGCGGGTTGGATCGGTGGAGCGCTCGTCGCGCTCTCGCGCGGCGACGAGCGCGAGGCGCGGCAACGGCTCTTGGCCGGTTGGGCGGAGTACTCGAGCATCACTACGGAGAGCGGCCTCTCCTGGCCGGTGCAGCTCTCGCTCGATGGCTTCGAGGGCAGCTACTTCGAAGCGCTGCTCGCTGCCGGTCGAGCCCTCACCACCGAGGCCGCTCGAGGCGAGCAGCTGGAAGGCGAGCAGCAGGAAGGCGAGCCGGTCGAAACGGAACTGGCCCCCGAGTGGGAGCCAGTTTGCCAGCTGGTTGCCGGCTTGCCGCCGCTCGGTACGAAGCGGCAGCAGGCCTACGGGGCAGCGCAGCGCTGGCTGGAGCGCAGCTGCCGGCCCCCTCAAACGGCGCGCCCGCGGGGCGCGCCTGCCCCGGCCCCCTCAGAACGCCGGTGAGACGAAGACGATCTCGACTCGGGCGTTCTGCTTTTCGGCACCCGGGACGCGCGGATCGACGACGGGCTGAGAAGCGGCTGCCTGCTGGAGTTCGACTTGGGCCGCGCCGTGCTGGCGGAGCGCGTCGACCACGAGCTTGCCCGTCTCTTCGGCCGTCTTGTCCTGGCCCTTCTTGGCCGTGTGGACGACGACCAAGAGCGGGAACTCGGGGTGCTGCTTGGCGGTGCCGCCGAGCAACTCGAGCAGCGAACGCGTGGACTCGTTGAGCGCGCCTTTGCTCGCGATCGGCTCGAGCACGTTCACGACCACGCCGCGATCGTCGCGGAACGCGAACAGCCGGTTCGTCTCGGTGAGCTCGGCCAGCAGTCGATCCGTCGTGGGGGCCTCGGGGGCCGCGTGCACGTGCGGGCGCCGCACGTCCGTCAGCTCTTTGAGGCAGCCGGAGCGCGCCTGGATCGAGCGCGGGTACAGGTCTTTTTGCTGCGAGCCGGTGTTCAGCTGCTGCTCGAGCGTGGCGAGTTCCTTCTCCAGCGGCTCCAGCGTCTTCACCTGCGGGTTCAGCAGGCGAGTCGCCACGCACAGGCTGCGCGCCTCGCTCGTCAACTGAAAGGCAGCCTGGCGTCGCGCCAGCGCGCGCTCGGGGGTCAGCTTCTCGACGTCGCCGAGCGGCTCGGTGTCGAGCAACACGCGAGCACGTAGCTCCAGCTGATCGGCATCCTTCTCCGTCTCGGAGAGTCGGGTGTCCAGCACGCGCAGGCGTGCTTCGGCCTCCTTCAGCTCCTGCTGGGCCTTTTCCAGCCGAGTCTCGGCCTGCACACCGCGCGCGATGGCAAAGGCCTCTTGGTAGGCGGCGCGCGCCTGCTCGGCGACGACCGACGCTTCCTCGGCGTTGCCTTCGGCATGGAGCGAGCGAGCTTCCTGGCGGAGCTGCTCGGCGTGTGCGTAGGCCTGCGGCGCGGAGGTGCGCGCCTGATCCGCGGCGGGTGAGATGGCGTCGGCGTTGGCCTGTTCGAGGGAACGAGGCGCGGGAGTGCTGGAGCAGGCGAGCGAGGCGGCGCACGCCAAGCCGAGCAGCAGCGAGCGGGGCTCGGCGAAGAGGGTCGAGAGCGGGCGGATGCGCATCATGGCTTCTGTCCTCCGCTGCTCTTCTTCCCAGCCGTGTCGGGCTTCTTGGCGGCAGGAGTGCTCGGTGCCTGAGCGGCCGTCAGCTCGTCGAGTCGGGCTTGGGCGCGTGCGCGGCGCGCATCGGCCTGCTCGACCAGCGTCTGAGCGCGCTCGGCCTGGGCGTGCAGCTCGGCGACTTGGCGCTCGAGGGCGTCGGCGCGGCCCTCCAACTCGGCGGCGTGATCGAGGGCGCGGCCCCAGTGGTCGAACTCCTCGACCAGTCGGGCGAAGCGCTCGGCCAAGCGGGTGGCACCCGATGCGCTGGCGTCCTTCTGGCGCTTCTCGGCGTCGGCGCGAGCGGCTGCGTTGACGCTGCTGGGCGGAGGCTCTGATGCGGCGGCTGTCGTCGGCGCTGCAGTATCCGTCGGCGCTGCCGTGGCAGCTGGAGCCGTGGCGGCCGGAGCCGCGGTGGGGCTGGCGGGAGCGCTCTCTGGCGCCGGGGAGGGAGCGGGCGTGGCCGCAGGGGGCGCAGTCGGAGCGGGAGGAGCGACGGGCTCGGCTGCGCTCGCGGTGCCCGCGGTCAGCAGACCCAGCACGCCGAGCCAGGGAGCGAGTCCCCGCGTGGCACTTGGCTTCACGCGGCCAAAGAGCCACGGGTGAGCGGCACTGGTCAAGCCGGGGCGCGCGCCGTGACAAACCTGCTATGGACCGAGCGCATGGCCGATCCAGCTCCGCCCGCCTCGGGCCCTGCTACGACCCCGCCCCAGGCCCCATCGGCGCCCCTTTCGGCGACGGCAGTCCCGGCGCCTGCTGCGCAGACACGGGCGCCCCGCGCCGACTGGGACTCTTACTTCATGGCCATTGCCCGTGAAGTAGCGACGCGCTCGACCTGTGATCGCAAGCACGTCGGCGCTCTGGTCGTGGTCGACCGACGCATCCTGGCGACGGGCTACAACGGCTCGATTCGAGGCCTCGCGCACTGCGACGACGTCGGCCACCTGATCGTCGATGGACACTGCGTCCGCACCGTTCACGCCGAGTCCAACGCCATCGTGCAAGCAGCGCAGAACGGTGTGCGGCTGGAAGGTGCGACGCTCTACGTGACGGCGTCGCCCTGCTTCAACTGCTTCAAGCTGGTCGCGGCCGCTGGTATCCAGCGCATCGTCTTCGGCGAGTTCTACAGGGAACACATGATCTTCGACTGGTCCAAAG
>DATIDO010000656.1:0-5069 GCA_035456245.1 Polyangiaceae bacterium | reverse complement strand
CTGGTGGATGGCCTTCTGGTGGACCGAGTCGATGTCCGCCACGACCCGGATGGGTAGGACCGGCTTGCCCTTCTCGTCTTTCTGGCCGCCTCGGAACTCGAGCGCGGTGACTCGGCCGACGCGCACGCCGGCGATGCGCACCGGCGAGCCCGACTGCAGCGCTCCCGGGTTCTCGAAATCCACGTAGACCCGGTAGCTCGGTTGGAGGCTGAGCCCGCCCATGACGACGATGAAGCCGACCAGGAGCACGACGGAGGCCAGGATCAGGCCGCCGACCTTCATCTCCATCGAGCGCTGACTCATCGGGCCCTCCGCAGGCTCGAGCGCTCCACATCACGCTTCGCAACAGGCATCGACAAGGGGCGCAGACTGCTCGCTCTCACGTGGTCTCCAGGGGGCCTTCGTTCCGGCCCTCGATGAACTGTCGCACGATGGGATCGGTCGTGTCGCGGATCGCCTGCGGCGTCCCCAAGGCCCTCACTCGGCCCTTGTACAGCATGGCGACGCGGTCGGCGATGGAGAAGATGCTGCGCAAATCGTGGGAAACGACCACGCAGGTGGCCCCCTGACGGCGCGCCAAGTCGACGATCAGGGCATCCACGCGGCGGGCGCTCACCGGATCCAGGCTGGTGGTGGGCTCGTCGAACAGGATGTAGCGGGGGGAGAGGGTGAGGGCGCGCGCCACGGCCACCCGCTTGCGGAGTCCATCGCCGAGGGCCGAAGGGTAGGTGGCGCCGAAGCGCTCCATCTGCACCAGGGCCAGGAACTCCTCGGCCCGGCGCAAGGCCTCGTCACCCTTGAGGCGGAAGTGCTTGCGCAGAGGGAGGGCCACGTTCTCCGCGCAGGTCATCGAGTCGAACAAGGTCGCGTGCTGGAACACCAGAGCGCACTTCTTGCGCACCTCGTAGAAGCGGTGCTCGTCGTAGTCCGTGACGTCCTCGCCATCGACCAGCACGCGCCCGGCGTCGGGTCGCAACAGGCCCACCACGTGCTGAATCAGCACGCTCTTGCCGGCACCCGAGGTGCCGATGACGAAGAGGATCTCGCCCGAGCCAGCCGTCAGATCGACGCCGTCCAGGATCACCTTGTCGCCGAAGCTCTTGCTGACGCCGCGGAACTCGATCATCCCGCCCCCCCGGCCAAAACCTCGACGAGCGCGCCGATCACGAAGCCGAGCACGATCACCGCCAGCGAAGAGCCAACCACGGCGCGAGTGGTGGCGTTGCCGACGCCCTGCGAACCGCCGCTGGTGTAGAGGCCTGCGTGCGCGCTCATGACCGGAATGGCCAGGCCGAACGCGACGCTCTTCAAGAGGCCTGCGCACAGATCGGCGGCGTCGACGTAGCGGGCGTCGAGGAAGGTGTGCAGCGAGATATCGAAGACCCAGAGACCCGTGAGCGTGCCGGTGAGCAGCGCGACCGCGCCGCCCAGGATGGTGAGCAAAGGGGTGACGAGCACGCTGGCGACCAGGCGCGGAGCCACCAGGTGGACGACCGGATCGGCGCTGGAGAGCCGCAGCGCGTCGAGCTGGTCGGTGACCTTCATCGAGCCGATTTCGGCCGCGATACCGGCACCGACGCGGGTCGCCAACATGAGCGCGGTGAGCGAAGCAGCCAGATCACGCACCAGGATCTCGATGTAGGCAGGGCCGATGGTGCTGGTATCGGGCACGATGCGCAGGGCCTGGATGCCGGCCTGGTAGACCAGGATGCCGCCGACGAAGCCGAGCACCAGGCAGACGAAGCCGAGCGAGCGGATGCCCAGCTGGTTCATCTGCTCGGCGACTGCGCCCGGCTCCATGCGAGTGGTGGCGTAGAGTGCGGCCGCCAAGGTGTGCAGGGGGCCGCCGCGGGCCTCGTCGGCCGGCAGCACGAAGCCCGGCATGGGATCGGCGATGGTGACTTGGGAGTCGAGCGTGGCGGAGCGAGCAATCTCGCTCGAGGCCAGCGCGCGCTGGCTGCGCTCCTCGGGCCGCTCACTGAAGCCCTCGCGCAGGGGCACGGAGGAGCCAGACGGGGACGAGCCAGACGGGGAAGAACCGGTTGGCGCAGGACCAGCTGGAAAGGAGCCAGCTGCGGAGCCGCCCATTTCTGGCTCCGGAGCCTGCGGCAGGGGCCCGGCGCTCCAATGGGTGGTCCCCTTGGGATCGTCGGTCATCAGTTGCCCCTCGAGGCGAAGCTGATCAGCGCGTCCGTGACGAAGATGGCCACGGCGCTCAGCACCACGCTTTCGTTCACGGCTCGGCCCACGCCCGGGGCGCCGCCTTTGGCGCGGAGTCCGTAGGCCGTGCTGGTGCCGGCGATCACCAGACCGAAGACGAAGGCTTTGACCATGCCGTGGGCGACGTCGCCCCAGCTCAGCATGCCGCCGGTGAGGCCATTCCAGAAGGTGATTGGGTGTACGCCCAAGAGGGCCTGACCGGTGAGCGCGGCGCCAACCAACGCCACTGCCATCGACAGCAACGTGCCCACGACCGTGGTGACCAAGATCGAAAGAACTCGAGGCGCCACCAGGTAGTCCGCCGGATCGATGGCCAGCGCTCGCAGGCCGTTGATCTGCTCGGTGACCTGCAAGGTGCCGAGCTCGGCCGTGTTGTTCGAACCCACGCGCCCGGAGATCATCAAGCCGGTCAGAATGGGCCCGATTTCACGCAAAATGCCGAAGCCGGCGCCCCAGCCGAGCAGGCTGTGCGCGCCGTAGCGGGTCATCAGCGGCGCGGACTGGATCACCATGATGCCACCGACGAACAGCGCCGTGCCGAAGACGACGGGCAGCGAATGCAGGCCCAGGCGGATCAGGCCCTCGCGCAGCTGCTCGACGTCGAGCGAACGCCGCAAGGTGGCGCGGAGCGCCTGCAACAGCACCACGGCGATGCCGCCGACGAACTCCATGGCCGAGCCGAGACGTCTGCGTAGACTCAAGGGAAGAAGGCTCCGGGGGGCAGGGGGCCGTCACGATCGGCGGCTGGAAGCAGGCTGGGCGAGGGGCCTACGCTCGGCGCGCGCACACCTTCGAGGAACTCCCGTGCAGCGGGGTGCGGGTTGGCCAGCACGCGCTCGAGTGGCCCCTGGCAAAGGACCCGGCCGGCGTGCAGCAGGATGACCTCGTCCGTGACCTCGAACAGTCGATCGAGATCGCTCGACACGACGAGCAGCGTGCTGCCGAGGCGCCTTTTCTGTTCGACCAGGAGCGAGAACATGCGGCTGGTCGAAACCGGATCCAGGCCGGCTGCCGGCTCGTCGTAAAGCAGGACGGGTGGCCGTGTCACCGCCGCGCGAGCGATGCCGACGCGACGCTTCTGGCCGCCGGAGAGGCCTTGGACGGCGCGCTCCTCGAACCCGGAGAGTCCGACCGCGGCGAGCTCGAAGGCGACGCGCTCCTGCACCTCGGCTTCCGCGAGTTTCTCCCGGCGTCGCAGCGGGAAGGCCACGTTCTCGCCGACCGTCAGGTGGTCGAACAGCGCGATGTTCTGGAATGCCATGCCGATGCTGGCCATCAACCGAGCTCGGCGGGCGTAACCCAGGCCTACCAGCTCCTGGCCGCGTACCTTGACGCTGCCTGCGTCGGGTTCGAGCAGACCCGCGATCACGCGCAGCAGAACACTCTTGCCCGAGGCGGGCGCTCCGACCAGTCCCACCAAACGCCCCGGAGGCACGTTCAGCTCGACGCCGCGCAGCACCGGCTCCCCGAACGACTTGTACAGACGCCGAACCTGGATCATCCCCGGGGGACGATTAGAGCACTGCCGGGCCCAACGCCGAAATGGCCGAATTGGGCCCCCGCCAGAGGGCGCCTACGGGCGCCAGGGGGGGTGTAAGGTGACCAGCTCGCCGCGACAGCCTCAGAAGCTGGTGCGGGTGACGTCCAGCTTGGGATGGCTGGGGAAGCTCATTGCGCGCACCTTGCCGGCCAGGCAGCCCTGGATGCCGGGGTTGGACGGGGTCGTGCGCACGGTGACACCGACGGCTCGGCCGTTCTGGATGGCCGCGCACACGTTGACGCTCATGCTGTCGGGGACGCCGCAGGCATTCAGGTAGGAGCCGTTGCCGAGCGTGGCCTGGAACTGCCCAGCCGTGAGATCGGCCTGGCCCTTCGAGCCCATCTTCATCTCCTCGACGTAGGCGTTCTGGGCTGCCTCGCAGCTCATACCGCCGCCGAGCTGGGGAAAGCCACCAGAGCTGCCGACGATGCGGGCTCCGCCGCCCGACTTCTTGCTGCTCTTCAGGCTCGTGTCGGCCTCGATGTTCGCAGCCTTCTCCTCGATGACCGCGATTTCGTCCTTCTTCTGGCCGCGCACGGTCAGGAACCAACCGCCCATGACAGCCAGCGCGCCGCCGACCAGAACGAGGCCGAGCAAGGTCTTGCCGCGGGTGCTCCGCGATTCGGCCACCACGGCCTGCTCGATCGCGACCTTCTCGGCCTTCTCGGCGCGGTGGAGCCGAGCGTGGCGCGCAAAAGGCCCGAAATCCGAGGAATCAGCGATGGCGATGGTCTGGCCCGTCGTCTCGTCGCGCACGAGATCTTGCTCGACGAAGGTGTGGCTGGCGATCTGCTGCAGCAGCTCCACGGCCCGGAACGGACCGTGGTCCATGCCGTCCTTCACGACGACGTAGCAGGGGCGCGGATCGCTCTCGAGCCGTGCTTTGACCGCCAACAGATCTTCGGCCCCACCCACCGGGCGACGTCCCGAGCTGGGAGCGGCGAGAACGCCGGGCGGAAGCGGCGCGTCCAGCTGCGCGAGGTTCGGTGTCGCTTGCGCGAGCGTGACCTTCGGTGCCGGGGGCAACATCGAGAGCGAGACGTCGACGTCGAAGCCATCGTCGTTGTGATCGAGGTGGCTCAGATCGGCGGGCGGCGGAGCCGTCGCAACCGTCGTGTTCACCTGGTAGAGCGCCTGGGCGAGAGCGTTCAGATCGTCGGGGCGGTGGTGCGGATCGGCGACGAGCGCCTTGGCCAGGATCGCCTCGAGCTCCGCCGGAGCCGGCACCAGCTCGGAGGGGCGCTTCATGCCCGGTCCCACGCTCTCCAGCGTGATCAGCTCGTAGAGGATGGCTGCGATGCCATAGACC
>DATIDO010000655.1:0-2385 GCA_035456245.1 Polyangiaceae bacterium | reverse complement strand
AGCGGGCGCAGCTGATCGAGCAGCGTGTGCGCGGCGGCTTGCCCACCCCAGATGGCCCAGGGGCCCCACTTCACCGAGTTCTGGACGGTGACCTGGCTGAACAGACGAGCGTAGAGCTTGCGATGGCCCCCGGCGTCGGGGTTGGTGGGCAGGAGCCAGTCGTCGTAGGGCCCTAGATCGGGGAGCGCGTCCGCCACGGAGCCGAAGCCATAACCCGCTCGGGCGCACCACTCGCCACTGGGCGGGATCCACTCGGGCACGATCACGTCGGCGCACGAGTTGGCGAAGAACTCCACGCCTCCGGCGCACGCGTCGCAGTCGGGTGGGTTCGTGGCGCCGTTGTCACAGCCCGGCGTACCGCCACTGCCGGTCTCGCCGCCGGTACCGCCCGGAGCGCCCCCCGTCCCTGCGTCGGGAGAATCGGTGGGCGAGCCGTCGGCGTCGGGATTGGGGTCTCCGTCGCTCGAACCGCAGGCGAGCACCAGCGTCCCAGCACAGGCAAGGAGCACGCGTCGAGCCGAGACGAAGACCATGCCAGCGATTGTGTGCCGGCGCGCCCGACCTCAGCAAGCAGGCCGAGGGCGCGCCGATTCCCGACGCTTCCGCGGCTGGCTCACTTGGGACAGCAAACCGAGCCTTCGATGGCCACGGGGCCACCCTCGGCCGGCTTGATGTTGCCGCTGGGCTCGCTGCCGTTCTCGCAGCGGTACTCAGCGCGGTGGATGGCGCCATCGCCGATGTCGCCGACGACGGTGCCACCGGCCTCGGCGCAGGCCTCGGCGGTGAGCTCGGGACGCGTTGCGCTCTCGGCGGCCGGCGTATCGGCGGGGGCGTCAGCGGGGGACTCGGCGGGAGCCGAGGTGGAACCACAGCCGAGCAGGGCCAGGTAGCCGAGCAGGGCGAGCGAGAGGGCGCGAGCTTGGGAAACGAGTGAGAACATGGTGAGGCGCTTCTATCACGGGCGGCCCGGTCGGCCGGAACTCGAGGACGGAGCCAGCACAGGCAGGCTGAGTCGGACGCGCGCGCCCCCCTGTTGCAGATTGCCGACACTCAGCTCGCCCCCCACGGTGCGCAGGGCGCCCCGGCACAGCCACAGGCCGAGACCTGCCGAGCCGTGCTTGCTGGAGGTGCCTCGCTCGCGCCCTGCGCTGCCGAGCAGCGCGTCGGAAAACCCGGGCCCATCGTCGTCGATGGCCAGCTCGATGAGCCCAGTCGGACTCCGCAGCAAACGGATCACGATGGCTCGGGCGCCCCGCGCCCCATCCCCCTCCGCCGCATTGATCAGCAGCTGCAAGAGCAGTCGCTCCAGCCCCTCAGTGCCTCCAGGAAACGGCACGCGCCGCTCGGCTTCGGGGGCATCGACACTCAGTTCGATCTCGGGATGACGAGAGCGCAGCTGTTCACTCGCCGCCGTGAGGGCCTCGCGCAATCGACCGGGCTCGGGGCGTTCCATTCCGGCCAACGCTTCGACCGCGCGGTCCCGCGTGCGCCCGCTGGCGCGGCTCAGCTCGGCGACCACGCGCAGCAGCGGTTCGGCATTGGTGCCAGTGGGGTTGCCAACGGAGCTGCCAACGGAGCTGCTTCGCTCGGCTGTCTTCTCGACCAGTCGCTCCGCCTGCAGCTGCAAGTCGCAGAGGATGCTGCGCAGATCGTGGTGGTCCTCGAGCAGAGAAAGCACGCTGCTGCGAGCTCGCTCGGCTCGTCGCGCCGTCTGCCCCACCCGCTCGAACATCTGCCGGGCGCGCCGGACGCCGAACAACGCTACGCCCGTGGCCGCCAGCAAATAGACGAACAAAAGCAGCAGGGGCTCGATCGCGTGCTGCAGACCGAGCCGCGTCTCCAGCGCGAGCAAGGCGGCCAGACCCAGCGTGCAGGCTGCGCTGCTGGTCCAAGCGGCACGCCAGGAGACGCGAAAGATCGAGGTGATCACCACGAGCGGCACGATGGCCACGTCGGGGCCGGCGAGCAGCCCCGGAAAGTCGCGCGCGAACAGGTTCGAACCGAGGCCCACGAGGCAGAGCAACGCGTCCACCGTCACCGAGGCGAGCAGCGCCGACTCGCCGAGCGGTCCCCGCGCCGTGCGGCTCGTCATCCACAGCGAGAAGCCGACCCCGAGCGCGAACACCGCCGCCTCCATCAATAGCCGGCCGGCGAAGTCGGGTGAGCCGTGTGGCTGGGTGAACAGGAACAGGCACAGCACCAGAGAGCAGAAGCCCACCCGCACTCCGGCGAAGGCTCGCTCCGCGCGACGGACGGCCTGGGCGATCGTCAACTCCACGATCCACGGCGCACTGCCGAGGCCGTCGTCCGAGTTGGCCAGCGGTTCGGTCGAGGGGGCCGTTGACGCCATCCTGCTCAGGAGAGCACGCTGGGAAGGACGATGGG
>DATIDO010000654.1:0-11208 GCA_035456245.1 Polyangiaceae bacterium | reverse complement strand
TCCTGGTTCAGCTGGCGTTGGTCAGCCACCTGCTGATCTTCCGTAAGCTGCTCCTGCCCACGGTCGACGGACCCAACGTGTGAATTCGCCGCGCGCGCTCTGGCACGCAGACCGATCCTGCGTTCCTCTAGCGCGCATGCGCTCCAACCGTGGGCACGTTCGACTGACGGCATGCGTCGCTCTGGTGGGCTGGACGCTCGCTGGGCCGGCCCACGCGCTGGACAAGCAAGGCAGCGCCCACGGCGGCAAGAACGAGGTGCTGGAAGAGGGACAACGGCTCTCCGGCTCCCTGCTGTTCGGTGTCGCGTTCTTCAACCCCCCCTACGCGGCGCGACCCGACAACACCGGCTTGGCGCTGTTTCGCCTCGCGGGCCATGCCGACATCGACCTGATTGGCCAGCACCTGTCGATCCCGCTCGACGTCAACCTGTTCACCGATCGGACCGCGGACGGCGCGGGGATTTTCGTTCCGAGCGAACTCGACCTGATCGGCGGCGTCACCAGCACTTGGGCGCTGCCGCGCGGCGCGCTCGAGCTCGGTTCGCGCGCCGAGGCCGACATGGGCATCGACCGTTCGACGCTGACTCAGGCCTACGTGGACGCTCGGGCCCGCTATTTGCTGGAGAGCGACGACTTCGCCGACGAATGGCCCGAGTGGTTCCAGCGCAATCACCTCACCTCGGCCACCACGCTCGGCGTGTTCGCCTACAATCCCACCTACGCGGCACGCCCCGACAACACCGGCTTGGCGCTGCTGCGCTACGCCGAGCGACTCGGCTACCGACGCGACTGGTTCGACGTCGGCATCGATTTCACGTTCTTCACCGATCGGGAGGCGAATGCGCTCGCCCCCAGTGAGCTCGATCTCACGGTCGATCTGGGAGCCAGCTGGCGCGATTTCGGCCTACGCGTCGCCTACGAGAACGACATGCCGGTCGATCGCGGGGGCCTGGTCCAGCACTTTGCCTTCACCTACCTGACCTATTCGTTCGAGGCGCAGCTCTCTGCTCCACCCACTTCATCGCCGTCTTCATCGCCGTCTTCATCGCCGTCTTCACCGCAGTCTTCACCGCCCTCTCCGCAGCCCTCGACGCCGAAAGGGGCTTCGGAGGGCGCGCCTGCTGCGAAATGAGCAGAGCGGGCCATGGTTCCGAGCCGACTTCACCACGAGCGAGAGCGACAGCCGGGCCCCGACCTGGCACGCTCCCGTGCATGAAGTTCCTGCCCTTGCTTTCCGCCGCGTCGAGCCTGCTGCTGGTTGCCACCGCCGCTTGTGACGACACCAGCGGCGACGGCGGAGCCGGGGGCGCACCGGCCAGCGGCGGAGCCCCCAGCGACGGTGGCGCGGGCCCCGGAGGAGCGCCGAGTGGAGCCTGCCCCGACGGCGGCTTCGTTTCGTTGACCTACGACGACAGCCTTCCCTCGCAGTTGACTACCGCCGTGCCTGCACTCGACGCACACGGTCTGCACGCGACGTTCTTTCTGACCAGCGTGAGCAGCTCGTGGGGCGCCTTGGTAGCCAGCGGACACGAACTGGCGGCCCACACGACGGTGCACCCGTGTCCGAGCTCCTATTACCCGAACCCCGGCAACGGCAGCGAGGACTTCGACCTCGAGCGCATGGCCGACGAGCTGGACTCGAACGCGGCCGCCATCGAGGCGCTCGGTCAGCCGGCGCCGCTCCACTTCGCCTATCCCTGCGGCGTGAAGTGGGTGGGCGCGGACCAGGACAGCTACGTCCCGCTGGTGCAGGAGCGCTTCGCCGGTGCGCGCGGCGTGGTCGGCAAGGTCATCACCACGCTGACCGATGCGTACGACGTCCCTGCCTACTTCTCGACCGGTACCGCCGAGCAGCTGATCGCCATCGCCGACAACGCGGTGAACCAGAAGGGCTGGGTGGTGTTCGGCTTCCACGGTGTCGGCGGAGACCACACGCCGGTCGAGGCAGCCGCGCACGAAGCGCTCCTGGCTCACCTGGTGGAGGCCGACATCCCGGTGCTCACCTTCGGCGCCGGCCTGGAGTGCAAGCGCGCGCCCTGACCTGCTGCGCTCAGAAGGCGATTTTAGCGTCGCTGAGCGTCGCCGAACCGCGGAAGTGCTTCTTGAACAGGAGCAGGCTGCCGCGCGCCTCGAACGAGATCGCCGACGGCGCGCGCCCGAGCGAGGTGGGGTTCTCGAAGCGAACCCGGATGTCCACCTGATCGACGAAGATCGGATTCTTCGACGGTGAGAAGCCCATGGTGAGCAGTTCGCCGCTCTCCAGATCGATCCAGGCCGAGCCGGCGTAGGCGTTCTCGGCTACTTCGAGCGGCTGGAAGGCCACGCGCAGGCGCCCCTTGCTGCGCTCGGCGATGGAGAAGCGGTAGCGCGCTTGCTCGGTCGGCGAAAACGGCAGCGTGAACTTCTTCTTGGGATCCTGGGGCTTGGCCTCTTCGCGCTTCTGCCGCTCGCGTGCCTCGGCCGTCTTGTCCGCGCCGTCTTCGAGGTAGCGAACGATCTCCAGGATGCGCTCGCTCGGCTTGGCGATCACGCGCACCACCAGCTCCTTCGTCCCGTCGATCTTGCCCTGTCGATCCAGCTCTTCCATTCGCCCCTTGAGGACGAAGGAGGCGCGCTTTTCCATCTGCTCGATGCGCCGCGCGTGCTTGGCCACGCGGCTCAGCAGGATGTTCAGCTCCTCGTCGCTTGCGGCAGGGCCCCCCTCGCCCGCAGGAGGCTGCGACGGCGGCTCGGCCCAGGCGAGTGCCGTGGTGAGCAGTGCCCCCACGACCAAACCACCGGCCAACCCTCGTAGCGCTCTCACACCAAGGATTGTGCTCCGAGCGAAACCGCGCGGCAATTGGCTCCAACCGGGCCCAACGGCCGAGGTGCTGGGTCGCAGCTCACCCGGTCCCGGGCGCTCCGCGCCCCCAACAAGCAAACGCGCCCCGCGCCCCCCAAAAGCAGAACTCGCTCCGCGCCCACACAACCCAAGGCGCCCACCACCTACCTTCACTCCTCGCCACCTCTCACTTCGCGCTGCCCTCGCGACTGCCCCGCGTGCTGCCCTTTGGTCAATCCTTCGGATACCATCGCTCGTTATGTCCCTAGCTTCTCGTACTTCCTCTCGTCTCACCTGGATCCTGCTCTTCTCGTCCCTCACTTGGGCTGCCTGTAGCAGCGACGACCCAGGCGACAGCCCGGGCGATGAGGTGGGGGGACAGGGCGGCGGTGGAGCAGGCGGAGAGGGAACGGGCGGAGCTGGGACGCTGTCCGTCGAGTTCACGGTGCCTGCCGAAGGCGGCAAGGTGGCCGTGAAGTCGAAGACCGGCACCGTGCTCGAGTTCACCTTCCCGGCCAGCGCTGCTGGCAAGACGGTAAAGCTGACGCCCGGTGAATCGGCCGATCTGGGCTGGCCCGCCGAGAAGTTCGGCGACGTCGTGCACATGGAACCCGATGGCCTCGAGTTCGCGGAGCCCGTCGTCCTGAAGAGCTCGAAGAAGAAGGCCCTGGCCTTCAGCTTCCCGACGAAGAAGAGCAAGTCACGCGGCGAACCGCTTGAGCTGACCGAGGACAAGAAGGCTCACAAGGTGAAGCACTTCTCCAGCATCGCCTACCTCGACGACGAGAACGGCTGCGAAAAGGGCCCGGGCTGGGTCAGCGATCCGCAGCTCGGCCTGGAGTACTGCTACAACGAGCCGGCCACTTCGCAGAACTATCTCTACTTCGACTGCACTACCGATGAACTCTGCGGATACGTTTCGGCTTCATGCTGCACGATCGAGGGTGCAACCAGCTGCTCGCTGGATGGCTCGTCGGTGGACTTCAGCCTGATGCCGCTGGACGTGGACCCCGCCACGTACCCGCAGTGCACGCCGGCAGGCATGGGCGGCATCGGCGGCGAGACCAGCACGGGCGGCGCACCCAACAGCGGTGGCGCACCGAATACGGGTGGCGCCGTGAGCATGGGCGGCCTGGCGCTCTGAGGACAGGCTCTCTGAGGGCAGGCCCTCTGAGGGCAGGGCTCTCTGAGGGCAGGCCCTCTGAAGGGGCGCTAGAAGCGCAACGCGAGACCACAGGAGAGCGCGAGGCTCGGCCGGCCCAAGCTGGCCACCTCGCCGCCGTCGGCACGCAAGCTCGGAGCTCGGAACGCCCAACCACCGCGTGCCGCGCACTGGGGCCCCGCGTGCTGTGAGACCCAATAGCCCAGGGCTGTGTCGAGCTCGGCGAAGCCGCTCGTGGCCTCGGCCGTTCCGCCGACGTAGCCCGCGCTCGGCAACGAGACGATCGAGTAGTGAACGGCTCCGACGGCCAGCCCCAGCTCGAGTGACCAGGACGAATCTCCGAGCAGCGACGCTGCTACCCGCGCGGCTGCGGAGATTTCGCTCACCTCGATTTCGCCCGCCGTGGTCGTCACCGAGCTCGGCGCAAAGGTAGCGTCGAGACGCGCGCCCAAGCGCAACCAGTCGTGGGAGACGCCGAGCCCCAGCTGGGCACCCCAACCGGGCGCGGACGGGAACGTGTCGAAGCGCGCGAGAGGCGCTGCATCGAGGTAAGCGCCCCAACCGGAACGTGCGGGCTCGGCCTTGGGAGCCGGAGGTGCTGGCTCGGCGGGTGGGGGCGGCGGTTGAGCGACGGGGGCCTCTTCCTCCACGCGGGCGAAGCGCTTGATGGAATCGGGCAGCTCGGCCGTTCCCTGCGTTCCGCTGCTGCCGTGGGCGCGCACGGACTGCACCACCGCGGCGCGCAGGGTCTCCACGGCGCGCACGGCGATCACCTCGGCGTCGATGCCGGGCCGGCTCGAATCGACCGATTGTCGAATGGGCGCCTCCAGACCGGGCGCCTCGGCTTCCAGCTCGATGAGAGCCCCCTGCTCGCGCAGGTGCAGCACGCCCCGCGCATTCGCCATCGTCTCGCCGTCATTCGAGTCGACCTCGCTGAGGCCGTCGCCTCGTTCGAGCGATTCGACGCGGAGCCCTGCAGCGCCCAGCTCGGCACGGATGCGCAGCAAGACTTCCTCGGCCAGCGCGCTGCGTGACGACGGAAATTCGAGCACGACGATCCCCTCGCTCAGCGACGTTCCACCCGAGGCAGCACCGTTCGCTGGTCCGCTCACTTCGGATGCTTCGGCCGGCGCATTCGCACTGGCCGCCAGCGCGAACGAAGCCCACGCCAGCCACTTCCACCCGCGGGGCCGACCGCCCTCGCTCACCCGCCGTCGACCAACTGGCGCGCCTTTTCGGCGTAGGCGCCGCGCGGGAAGCGGATCAGGTACTCGCGAGCCAACTGGCTCGCGCGAGCCCGATCGACCAAGAGCAGTTTGCGCCCGAGCGCTTCGGCCGCGTACGTGCCGCGCGGCGCCTGCGCCAAGTAGCTGTCGAAGTAGCCGAGCGCCTCGGCGCGACGCCCAGCCTGATCGCTCTGCCGGCCGAGGAAGAAGGCTGCATTCGCGCCGGCCGCGCTCCCGGCGAAACGGGCCTGCATGGCCTTCCAGGTGCGGGTCGCCAGCGGCTGGTTGCCCGTGTAGTTGGCGGCCTGCGCCAAGGACTGGAGCTCCGCGCTGCTCTTCTCTCGCAGCACGCGCTCGACACCGGTGCGCTGGGCTTGCTCGACGATTTCGGAGAAGCGGCCGACCTGGGCGAGCGAGGCATAGCCGACTGCACCCGGCGCGTTGGCTGCGCCCTGGACGCGCGGCTCGCTCTGTGGGCTTTCGCTGGGCTGGCCTTCATTCGGCAGGCCTTTCGGCTGGGCGTTGCCCGATTCGTCGGCGCGCAGGTCGGCAGAGCGCAGGTCGGCAGAGCGCTGGTCGGCCGCGCGCTGGTCGGCTGCGCGCTGCTCGGAGAAGGGCCCACCGGACAGCTCGGAGCGGCCGGCCGCGAACTTCACCGTCTGCCCTGCGGACATCTCCAGGACTCGGCGATGCGCGTCGAAGATGCGCACCTTGCCCTCGCGCAGCTCGAGTTCCATCAGCTCACCCTTGGGCTCGAACTCCAAGCGGAAGGCCGTACCCACGACCAGCACCTCGTAAGGCCCCGCCCAGAAGCGGTAGTCCGTCTCGGCGCGATGCACGACGTGCACGTCCAGCTCACCCTGGCCGAGCCGCGCCACGAGCCGCTGCTTGCCCTCGATGTTCACGCGCAGCGTCGTGTGGGGAGCGACGTCCACTCGGCTGTCCTCGGAGAAGAGCAGCGCGGCCGACGTGTCCTCGGTCGCCACCAAACCGCCCGACTGGGTGCCGCCGACGACTTCGTACGAGAGCGAACGAGGCCAGATCGCCCAAGCCACCGCTGCGGCGGCGGCCAGCGACGCGCCGAGCGCGACGCCCCTCCAGCCCGCCAGCCAACCGCTCGGCGCTCCGAAGACGCGCGAGCCTCGCCCCGGCAGCAACACGAGCCCACGCTGCTTGCCCTCGAGCCGCTGCCAGACGGCCTCGGAATCGTCGCGACGCTGCGCCACGTGCTCGTCTGCCAGCGCGCGGTAGGCGCGCGCGACCTGACGCTCGCTGGGCTGTGGTCGAGCAGAAGGAGAGCGACTCATGGATCGGTCCCAGCTTTCTCGCGGATGTAGTCGGCAAGCAAGGCGTTGCGTGACGCACGGCGCTGCACGAAGGCCGCAGCGCTCTTGACCCGACGTTTGGCCGTCGAGTGCGAGACGCCCAGCGCTTCGGCTACCTCCAAGAGGCCCAGGCCTTCCAGTTCGTGAAGCACGTAGGCCAGCCGCTCCTCGGTACCCAAGCTGGCGAGAATTGCGTTGAGCTGCAGAAGGGCCGCCTTGGCCTTGGGGTCGTCGGGCGCTGCCGCCCGCTCCAGCGGCTCGCTCTCGTCGTCGCGCCAAAACAGCAGCCGGCGTCGCTTTTGCCGGCGCACCTCGCGCCGCGCGGTGTTCATGGTGATCGACACCATGTAGCTGCGTAGTCCTTCCGCACTGCGCACGTTGCGGGCGCTCTCGAAGAACCCGACGAACACCTCGCCGATCAGATCATCGACCTCCGCCGTCGGACCGAGCGTCTTGATCAGCAGGCCGCGGACGAGACGCTGGTAGCGATCGAAGGACAGGCGCTGCCAACCGAGGCGACCGGACTGGATCGCCTCGAACAGCTCGGCCTCTGCGAGCGCCACGGTTGGCTGAGGGGAAGGTTGCTGCGCCAGCTTTAGCCTCCGTGGCCCGGTGCGGAATGAGGCCAATGACTGCATGACAGAATAGCAGGGTCGGCCCGCGCGAATTCGGGTCAAATGGGCGCGACGCGGCCGAAATTCCCCGATTTCAGAGCGCTCCGGCTGCATCCGACGCGCCTTCGCGCAACCACGACGGAAGGTTCCGGCGCAGCAGGAACAGCGTCCAAGTGGCATGCGGAGCGCCTGACTCGCTGGCCCGAGCGCGTAAGCTGGAGCGAATGCGGAAGCGCTGCCTGCTGCCAGCTCTCACCTGCGTGCTGCTCGGCTGCGCGGAGACTCCGCTCGAACTGTTCGCTCAGCAGGACGCAGGGGAGCCGCCCTCCTCCGCTGATGCTTCCGACGATTCATCGGCAGACGCGGGAACCGATGGCTCCGCGAGCGACGTGCATTGGGACTGCCGCGCCACCACCGACATCACCCATCGAGTGCTCATCCAGAACGTCCAGGCCAAGGCCTGCCTCACACGCTCGGCCGCCATCGTCGTGGCCGACACACCGGCGTTCTCGTTGACGCTCGAGCCCTGCGATGGACGCGCCGAGGCAATCTTCTTGCCGATCTTGGGGACCGCTGGGGACTACCAGTTTCGTCACGAGATCAGCAGCGACAACCTCGATGTCCGTTTGGCCTCGAGCGACGACGGCGCCACTTTGGTCCTGTTCGATCCGCACGGCCTCTACAACCAGCGATTCTTCAGCCGGCCGCTCGCCACACCTGGCCAGATGCAGCTGGCTCCGCGCCATATCCCCGACAAATGCCTAGCGCTGCGCGGCGACCAGCTCGAGCTCTGGCCCTGCGACAGCGCAGCCGCCGACCAAATCTTCGAGCTACCTCGCTGCGGCGCGCAGCTCTGATTTTCGGCGCGAACGGGCTCCTGCGACCTGCGCGAACAGACTCCTGCAACCTGCGCGAACAGGCTCGTCACTTTTCTGCCTGCCAGTCCAAGCAGCGGTGACTGTGGTCAGCGATGGGACATGGCGTCCTGAAGGCGCCTCCCACTTCTTTGCCCTCGGTCCGTTCGATTCGTCCTGACCGCTCGGGCGTGTTTCGGGTCTTCGCCCGTCCATCCGACTCAGGAGAATCGCAATGAAATCAGTCGCATCGTTCCCGAACTCCACGGCCAAGCGTTTCTCGCTCTGGCTCTCGCTCGCGGCCCTGGCAACCCCTGCGCTCTTCGGCGCCTGTGGTGGCACCTCCGACGGAGACAGCGGTGGTGCAGGTGGCGCCGACGCTGGTGAAGGTGGCGCCGCGAGCGGCGGTACCGCCAACGCGACGGGTGGCTCGAACAACGGAAACGTTGGTGGCGGCGGCGCGGGCAACGGTGTTTGCGGCGGCGTCGACGAGGCCTGCTGTCCCGGGCAGCTGTGCGACGACGGCGCGGCCTGTAATTTCGGCACCTGCGAGGTCTGTGGTGAGGCCGGCGGCACCTGCTGTCCCGGTGATACCTGTGCCGCCGGTGGTTGCTGTGTCGGTGGTGAGTGCGTCGCCGACGGCGAGACGTGCGGCGGAGACTTCGGAACCTGTGGCTCGGGCAGCTGCGCGAACTGCGGCGACGACACCGAGCAGTGCTGCGACGGTAGCTGCTCCAGTGGCTTCGTCTGCGAGGGCGGTCAGCAGGGTGGCACGTGCGCCGCTTGCGGTGCGGCTGGCGATGGCTGCTGCGCCGATCGGACCTGCGGCGAGGGCGTGTGTGTCGGCTTCGGCGGTGATGCTGCCTGCCAGACCGACTGCGGTGGCGTCGATCAGGATTGCTGCGCCGGCGGTGGACCGCAGGGTGGCACCTGCGCGCTCGGCCTGACCTGCACCGACGGGACCTGCGCCGAAATGCAGTTCGAGGCCTGCGGTACGGCCGATGCTCCTTGCTGCGAGCAGGGCCCCAAATGCTTCGGCAACCTGACCTGCGTGGACGGTTCGTGCGCGGCTCCCTGAGCCCCGCACCATCGATTCCACGACGGCTCCCGGCGAACCGTTCGTCGCCCTAGGATAACCCCCGAGGAGCTTGCCCGCGCGCGTTCGCATCATCCTGACGACGGCTGTCTGCTGCGGTTCGAGCCTGGCAGCCGCCCAAACGCGAGAGGCGACCACCGACCAAATCGGGGTCGCCTTCTCCGTTGGCTTCGACGCGGACACGCAGCGAACCGTTCTCGACGCGTGTTCCCGAGCGTCGACCGTCGGTCCGTGCGTGGCGGTGGTCGCCGATGCGCCCCCACCTCGACGGGGCGCCCGTGTGACGACGCGCGAAGAGGGCGTGCGGCTGGAGATCCGAGAGGGCGACGGTTCGCCGCGCATCGAGCTGCTGAAGTTCGCCGAGACCGACGGCTCGCTCGAGCGAGCGCGAGCCATCGGTCTGGCACTCGGCTCTCTCGCTTCCGACGAGACACGAGGCTCTCCCGCCGAGCCAGCTGACGCGTCGGAGGCGCGAGCGGGCGCAAAGACGGCTGCCCCCACGGAAGACGAACGGGGCGCGACCGACAATCGCGAGGGCGACGACGAGGGCGAGGGCGAGCCGACCGTCGCCGCACCGCCCCCGGCGAACGCTGGCCTTCCCTGGGGAGCCCTCGTGGGACGACTGGGGGCGGTGGTCGATCCAGGGCTCGGGCGAGTCGAGTGGGGTGGTGGCGTACGGCTCCGTGCGCGCTGGCTGGGCCCGATCTGGCTCCGTGCGGGTGTCGACGCCCACGGAGCTCCGGGAGGCAACGGAGCTCCGGGAGGCAACGCGGCTCCGGGTCTCACCCGCGTCGCACCGCTGGTCGGTATCGGCTGGGAGCTCCCACTGGGCGGGCCCTCACTCGATCTCGCTCTCGAAGCAGGGGCCGAGTGGCTCGTGGCCAGCTACCTCGGCGACAGCTCGGCGCGCGTGTCGCCCGTGTTCAGCGCGCAGATCGGTCTGCTGGTACCGCTGGGCGCCTCTCCTACCGGTTGGCAAACGGCGCGTCACGGTCTCGGTGTCGTGGCCGAGGCCAACTGGCAGACGTCACCGACCCAGGTGTACGTCGACGGTCTGCTGGCGGCCCGAACCTCGGGAGCCACGCTCGGTCTCTCGCTCGCCTACGTGGTCCGCTGGGGCAGCCCCGACTGAGTCGTCTGCCCCTCGTTCACTCGTTCGTCAGAGCGGGCGGCAACGCTGTGCTTCACACACGTACGACTCGGGGCACTCGCTGTCGTTCTCACAAACACCACACAATCCACCCCGACAGGCGAGACCGAGCGGGCAGTCGACATCGGAGCGACAGGCCGAACAACGGCCCTGCCAACACACGGGCTTGTCGCCACCGAACAACGCCAAACAGTGGGACGCCTCGAGGCACTCGCGACATTCACCGAATGCACAGATGGGAACCTCGGCCGGGCACTCCTCGGGACCCGCGCACTGGCAGGGCGGTCCGCCCGGCGCACAAGGTCCGTCGCCTTCACCGTTCCGTCCGCCACAGCTCGGACCGGCGCACACCGACGCACAGTCGCCGTCCACACAGGCGCTCGCGTCCGAGCCCTCGTCCCCCGATCCACTCGCCTCATCGTCGCTACCCGCCCCGGCCGTCGCGGTCGCCAGGTACAGGTCGCCCGGCGCGCAGGCACCCGGAAGGGCTGCGCCCAGCAGAATGACTGCCGCGAGCGCACACCTCGGGACGCGGTGCGCCGCCGCCAGCCCACGGAGCGCGGCGAAAATGGCCGACTTTTGCGAGCCTTCCGGGGAGTCGCTCGCCCGTTGGGCGGCTCCCCGAAAGGACCTACGCCGCATCGAGCTGCGTTCTGGTCCCCGAGAAAGGCGAATCATGGCTCCGCTCGAGCCGAGTCTGAGCCGGGGAAGCGGGCCAGACAAGGGAAAGCGAGCCGCCTCTCGAGCACGAAAATGGCTGCCTGGTGATCGGCTTTCGGGTCACTGTATCCAGGCAGTACGTCGAAGATCCCCCCATGCCGCTCGATCTCGTCCCCCACCCCACCCGCCCGGTCGGTCCGAGCACCGACACGCGCGCACGCGCGGACGAGGAGTCGGTGCGACGGTCGGACGAAGAGCTGGTCCGGGCGGTGCGCTCCGGCGACGCGCGCACCGCGGGGG
>DATIDO010000653.1:0-9236 GCA_035456245.1 Polyangiaceae bacterium | reverse complement strand
AACACGTTCGATATCGTCTCGATTTCCATTCGGGTGAGGGCCGTCTCGTTGAGCCTGATCCCCGAGCCCATGTCGACCAGGAAGCCCCTGGCCGTGACGGGCCTGCTGCAGGCTCCATCCCAAGAGCTGGCAGCCATGCTGGCCAGCGGCCTCCGTCCCAATGACGCGGAGGAGACGAATCGCCTGCGTTCTCTTCATCAGAAATACCGTAAGGCGTGGGCCGAGTTCCACTCGGAGGTTCAGGCCGCAGCCCAGCGCCGCCCCGAAGCAGAGCGAGGAGCGTTCGTCTCGAGCCTGAGCGCGCAGTATCCTGGGATCGGCGCGGAGGTGGAATTTCAGGCACTGGCTGCCGATGCCGGCGCCCCGTCCCTGACCATGCGCGATCCGGAGCGCGAGGCGCGCATTGCGCTGGAAGGCTTGCGGGAACTCTCGAGTGCGTTCGTGCAGGGGGCTCCGCCACCCGAGTCGCCCGACGATCTCGTCAAGTTCCTGACGCGAGTGCGCGACGTGCTGGACCTGTTCTTCCGGTCCTTCTTGCCGCTGCGCGATGGTCAACGACAGTTTCGCCAGGAGCTGGGCATCGCCGCGTCACAGATTTCGAGTGGGGCAGGCACCGTCGAGTATGCCAAGAGCAGCCAGGAACTCTCGACCGCGGTGCTCGCACCCGGCCAGTCGGGAGATGCTCTCGCTCATGTGGAGTCCACCTTTGCCGATTTGATGATCCACCAGGTGGCCATGATGAACGGCGTCATGACGGGAGTGAAGAACCTCCTGGGGGAGCTCTCCCCCGACGCCATCCGTCACGCGACCGAGCAGCTGGGGAGTCGCGGGACCATGAGCTTCGGCTTTGGCGGGGCCGGCGCCAAGCAGTGGTGGCAGGTCTACGAACGACGCTACGGGGATCTGGTCGAGGAAGAGAAGCAGATCTTCCAGCTCTTGTTCGGTAAGCAGTTCTCGACCGCCTATTCGCAGGCGGCATCGGACAGCACGGCGGAAGGTCCGAGGGGCACCATCGGCTTTGGTTCCCCCGTGAAACGGTGATCCTTCCAACCGCGATTCTCGGACATATCGAGAACTTGGCCTCCATGCGCTCATCGCGAGAACCTTGCCAGCGCATGTCCCGTTTGCTCCGAATTCTGGTTGGATCCCTGGCGATCTTGGCCGGCGTCCTGGTGACCAGTCCCAGCCGAGCCCAGACGATCGACCAAGGATGGTCCGACGCGTCGACTGCCACCGCTATCGCAGCTGCGGCCAGCAGCGTGCTGATGCCTCGGGTCTTCTACTCGAACCCCGAGGCGACGGTTGGCTGGAAGGCTCGCTGGCACGTCTCGTCCCTGGCACCGACCATGTCGGCGGTGTCGCTGGCCTTCTTGAACGAATCGGTCCTCAAGCCCGCCTTTGCGGATCCCGGTCCGGCAGGTGGGTTCGGTCTCTTCTCGACCGAGACCTACGTGGCGTCTGCCTCGCTCGGACAGGGGATTTCTGTCTTCCTGATCGACACCCTCAACAACTCGGGAGGGAAGTTCCACTTCGGTAGCCTCGCTGGACATGTCCTGCTCCCCTTGGCGCTGACCGGTTTCACTGCGGGTGGCCGCATCGCCTCGAACGAGGAGTCGGGGGCCCAGGTTCTGGGAAGCGTGGCCGTGGGCGCTGCAACCGGCCTGGTCTTCGGGCTCCTTTACTCCACGATGCTGGAGCCGAACTGCGGCTACACGGGTGATCTGATCTGCTGGTAAGCGTGCCAAGGCAGCCGAGGGCTGAGGCGAGAGGAGGGCTGGGTCCATGGGACCTGGCCCTTTTCAATTTCCCCATGAAAACACTCGCCTATTTCAACCGACACAAATTTGTACCTGTCGTCTGATGTAGGACAATGTCCGTGTCATGACGACACTCGGACAGGCCATGTCGGTCCCGTTGGCCCTGTTGGCTGGCGCAGCGCTGGCTTCCAACCCGCGCATCCTGCCTGCGGACTTCAGCCTCGCGGACCACCTGGGCGGCAAGGTTCCCCAGCGCGTCTCGGCTCCGCCGGTCGAAACTCCTCGGCTCGCGAAGCTCGGCCCCGAGTCACCCGAGCTATTGGCGTTGCGGTTGGCCGAAGCTCAGCTGTTCGAGGACAGCCAGGTCGTGGAGGTGAGCGAGCTCGACACGCAGGACCTCCCTGGCGTTGCCGAACCTCGTCGTTCGGCTGGTGACATTGCCGGCATCGACTTCCTGAGTGGCCTCTATCTCCCCGATCTGCCGGTCGAGCGTCACCACCACGTCGAGAAGTACCTCAACTACTTCTCGTCCAACCCCACCGGTCGTGGTCTGTTCAGCACGTGGCTGCAGCGATCGGGAAAGTACCGGTCCATCATCAGCGCCGCGCTCGCAGAGCAGAACCTGCCCAAGGACTTGGAGGCGCTCGTCTTCATCGAGAGCGGCATGTGGGCGACTGCCAAGTCGAGCGCGGGGGCGGTCGGCTTGTGGCAGTTCATGCCCGAAACGGCGCGCGCCTACGGGCTCACGGTGAGTCCCCAGTACGACGAACGTCGCAGCATCTGGAAAGCGTCGGCGGCAGCGGCAAAGCACCTCGCGGATCTGCACGAGCACTTCCAGTCCTGGGATTTGGCGCTGGCGGCCTACAACTTCGGCAGCGGCAACCTGGAGGCGCGTCTCTCCGATGCAGCCGAGACCAATTTTTGGAAGGCAGCGAATCTGGAGGGAGTCTTGCCCGAGGAGACGCGTCGATACGTCCCCAAGGTGCTGGCCGTCGCCGTGCTCCTGAACAACCTCGACCAGTACGGGTTCAGCGCCGTCGAGTTGGACGACCCGCTCTCCGCGGTGGCGTTCGAGGTTCCCCCGGGGGCCAGCCTGCAGGCGCTGGCTCGAGCCGCGGGAACGAGCGTGGCCAACATCAAGCAGCTCAACCCCGAGCTGCTGACCGCGACGATTCCGGATCGGGGCTCGCCCATTTCGGTGCACATCCCCAAGAGCGGACTGGCGCGCGCTCGCGTCATGCTGCCGCGCCTCTTGGGTGGAGACGTGCAGGAGCTGAACGAGCCGGTGGGTGACGACTACGATTGGGGCAGCCCGAACGGGGTCGCCTCTACCCGCGGCGTCGCCGCCCGCGCGGGGGTGGACTTCCTGGGTGGGCCGACCGGCACCAAGCCGCGCTCGGCGAGCGGTGCAGCTGCTTCGGTCCCCGCAGGCTCCGCGGGCCCGAAGAGTGATGAAGAGCCCGTTCGGGCCAAGGCACCTGCGCCGCCCGTCGCGGTGGCTCACACGCCAGCGCGCCAGGCTCCCGAACCCGCGATGTCGGTGCCGCCCGTCGCTCCTCCGGCGCCGCCCAACGTGAGTGCGACCCCGGCGAGCTCGGCCAGCCCGCTCCAGGTCGCCTTCGTTCCCTACCGCGTGCAGCGCGGCGACAGCTTGGCGAAGATCGCGTCGCGCTTCGGCGTGAGCGAGCGCGAGCTGGTCCTCGACAACGACATCCGAGACCGCTCGGTCATCTTCCGCGGCCAGCTCATCCAGGTTCGCAACTCGAGTGAATCCCCCGAGCGCGCTCGCATCCTCTACAAGGTGCGCCGCGGTGATACCCTCGAGCGCATCGCGCAGCGCCTGCGCACCAAGCCTGCGCTTTTGCTGGTCGAGAACGAGATCCCCGATCCGAACCTGCTGCAGGTGGGTCAGATCGTGCTGGTCACGCCAGGCTGAGACGGGGCGCACTTCCCATCTTACGCTTGACGCGGCGGGCAGGGCCCCATAAACGCGAGACGATGTCGCGAGTCACTCGGCTGCTTTGGGGAGCCATTGGTCTGGTCGGTGTGGGGTGTGGAGCTGGTGAAGGCCTCACACCGGACGAGGGCGGCGGAGCGGAATCCGATGCGTCCGACTCGTCCGATTCGGGTGGGGGATCCGAATGCGAGGCCGGTGCCCGCCGCTGTGACGGGAACGAGCTGGTCGAGTGCAAGGCGAGCGGGGTAGGGGAGACCCTCGTCGAGGCCTGCGACGATGGCTTCGTTTGCAGCGAGGCAGACGGCGGGGGCTGCATGGAGCTTCTGTGTGAGCCTGATGCGCTCTCCTGTGCGGAGAACGAGGTCGTCAGGTGTAGCGCCGATGGACGCTCGCTCGAGCCGCAGCAGGATTGCGGAGACGAGGTTTGCAGCGAGGGGACGTGCGTCGAGCCTGTCTGTGATGACTCGCAGAGGCGCTGTCAGCAAGGGGTCGTACAGGCCTGCAGTTCGGACCGGCTCACTTGGGAAGAAGAAGAGGTATGTGGGGCAGGAACGTACTGCGCCGGTGAAACGGCCACTTGCGAGGAGCAAATTTGCGTCCCCGATGCGGTGGCCTGCGACGCCCACAACCGTCTGGAGACCTGCAATGGGGATGGGTCGGCCCTGATCTCTCAGCAGGCCTGCGGTCGGGGAAACTATTGCTACGGCACGCAATGCAACGCCCAATGGCGCTACGACTTCGACACCAAGAGCATTGCCGGTTGGGTGACGAATAGCCGCTACACGAACAGCTTCGTCACCGGCACCAACGCCACGCCCTGGGCACTCGCGATGACGACCTCCGGATCCGGCTACCCTTATCTGGAGGACGGGCAGTATCTCGACTACCCGCTACCGGAGTATCAGGTCAGCGCCCTGCAGTTCAGCTTCAAGGTGAACCGTACCGACCGCGATGGCGGCTGTCTGAAGTTGGACGGGCTCCAGGATGGCGAGCGGGTTCGCATTACCGAGGTTTGCCAGTACGGCGATCCGGTCACGCCGGCAATCTGGGTGCGCTTCGGCAAGCTGAATGATCAGGGGTTTTACACCAACGCCATGAGCTCCACGGTCATCCACGAGGCGAACGTTTGGTACGACGTCAGGATCGTCTTCAACTGGGATCAGCAGTATTTCGACCTCCACATCGACGGTGTGCAGGTGAAGAACAACATAGCGTTCCTCAACAACGCCACCAGTGCGGTGAACCTGGGGCTGGGTGTCCTGGGTAAGGACACCCAGGTGACCTTCGATCAGATCCTGTTCGAGTAGAGCCGAACGCGCGTCGACATCCACGCCGGCATCGACGTCTACCAGCGTCGCCAAGTGAGTTCAGCAGCAGAGGGACGGACTCCGCGAGCAAGCAGAGCCCCCATCCCCCATCCTCAGTCGAAGTACTGGACCTGGAGCAGCAGGGCGTTGTCGGCGTCGGGGTTCGCGTCGCAGTTGCTGTCGCTCGAGACGCGACGAAGCGAGATGCGATCGGCCGTGGCGTTGGCCGACACGGCCGTCGGATAGGCACGGAACTGAATCTGGGTTGCTGCGTCCGACCACGAGTTCTCGAGCTGGGTAGCAACGTCGATCAGCTTCGCAGGGGCCGCCGAAACGAGCTCGCCGGCGGGGAACAGCACCGCGAACCCGGCCTGGAGGATGGTGGGGTTGTCGATCGTTCCTCGCGAAGCGAAGGAGACGTGATCGAGCAGGAAATCACCCATGGCGAGGTTGTTGGGGTTGCCGACGATCGTGCAGACCTGGATGTGAATCTTGGCGCTTCGGAGCTTCAAGATGCTGTCGAAGGCAGGGAGATCGGCGAGCGGGAAGGTGAAGCCGCCGTAGTCGGTCGTGTCTGCGGTGTTGTCACCTGCACGCAGGAACGAGTAGTTCGCCGTGCTCCCGGTCGCCGAGTAGCCGGTCAGGTTGACGTCGTAGGCGATATCCTTCGAGATCAGCGCGGCCAGAACGAAGGTCACCTTCGTCTCTTGCTTGAGGCGCTCGTTGTCTGCGCCCAGGATCGTGTTGGGAAGGGTGAGCGTGTAGGCGCTCGGCTTCGAGCTGTAGGCCCAAGGCGTCGAAATGGTGACCGTCGTGTCGCCTTCACTCCACTCGAACGTCTCGCCGGGAAAGAGGCTCTCGACGCTCTCGCGATTCATCGCGGCGCTGAAGGTGAGGACGAGGGGTTCGTCCATGATCTCGGAACTGCCATCGGCGGGCGAAACCGAGACGAGCTCGGGTCCGTTCTCGTTGATGGGGTTCTCGGCCCCTCCCGTTCCATCGGCCCCGCCTGCGGCAGCACCGCCGGTCGACGACGAGTCACCACCACCGCCACCCGTGGCGCCATCGCTGTCGTCCCCGAATTCACGCTTCGGACTACAAGAAGCGAGCCCGGTCAGTACGAGAACGGCCCAAAGTGCCGATGATTTCAAGTTCATGGTCGGCACCTCCTATCATGGGTCAGTATTCCCCGACACCCCCGAAGGGCTCGGTTTGGGACATTGGTGATTCCCCAAGGATATCGTTGGCTTGGGGTGGCGCATCTGGCCGCGCGCCTCAGTCCTCGTCGAGGCAGACGCTCGAGTTCGCGGGTGCCAGACGGAGTGCAACCAGGGCGCGGTTCCGGGCAGCCCGTTCCTCTGGTGAAGCGGCGTCGCACCGAGGCACGTGCAGCAGCGGCTCGAGGGCGGGCCGACAAACCTTCTCCGAGTTCGGCAGCAGCTGCGGCGAAATCCAACTTACTCGACGGTGTATTCGAGGACGAGTGGACCAGAAAGATGGAGCCGTGCGCCCGATGCGTCACAGTTCAAGTCCGTGGTGGCAGTAGTCGCCTTGGTCCCGAACTGGGCGCGGTTCTCGGAAGCGATTCGGTCAGCGACGGCAGCCTGGATGGCTGCCGTTTCATCAACGGGCCCAGTGCAACTAGTGGTGCTGCAATCGAAGTCCGTCTGTTCCACCACCAGGCCGCCGCTGATCGGTACATCGTAGTAGTTGGCCGAGGCCAGGAGTGGAGGTGCATAGCTGACCGGTGCGATCCTCAGGCTAGCGAGTTTCGTCCAGTTGTCGTTCAGCGTGAACGCATTGTCGGATACCAGAAGGAGGTCCAAGTGGGCGCTCTCGAGCGTGATGTTCTCCGGCACACCGCTCAGATCGTAAGCCCAGAACCCCCTGTACATCGCTAGGCCGGTTCCTCCGCCGCAGCCGACCACCACCTTGGTCGCCTCGATCGCATAATTCGTGCTGTCCTCTCCGTAGGAGATGGCTCCCGACTCCGGCGCATCTTCGGCCTCGGGGTCCATGCTCTGCTGGATGGTTTGGGTCACCCGCTTCAGCGTTCGAAAGGTTGCCGAGAAGGCCTCGCCCAGTTCATCACCATCCTTGGACTTGGCGGCCGTGCCGATGGAAAAACCGAACTCGTCGGGCGCTGCCGAAGGATCGGTCACGAGCTTGTATGGCAAAGGCGCATTGGGGGTGACGGTGAGCTCCGTGCCTCCACTGTTCCATGCGAAGGTTACCTCGGAGGCCTTGATGGCGTCATTGGTGGAGCCGTAGGCCGCTTGGGTTGCGGCCTTGTCCATGGCTTCGCTGAACGTAATGACGATGACAGCGTCGGCCGCTACGCCCGTTTCTCCGTCTTCGGGCGAAACGGAGACGATGGAGGGTCCCGTGTTCGAGGATGTCGTTCCGCCACCCCCTTCACCATCGTCGTTGCCCGGCGTACCACCGTTCCCGGCATCGGGTTGGGTGTAGTCGCGGCGGCTGCAGGCCGACGACGAGAGAGTGGCCATGATCAGGAGGACAGGGCTACCCCAAGCAAGAAAGTTCCGACCAAGAATCATCGGTTTGGCCGTAGCACGACGTGCTGGTGGCCAGCAATGGACCTCGCTTGATTGGCCTCGCGGCACCAACGAAGTACCGCCCCGAGGCCAGGCTCCCCCTGGCCTTGGGGCGGGCCCCGGGTCAGCCCTTGGCCGGCTCGTAGCGGAACACGAGCTTGTCGCCTTCGACGTCGACGATGGCGTGGCCACCGTTCTCGAGCGCGCCGAACAGAACCTCGCTCGAGAGGGGCTTCTTGACCTCCTCCTGGATCAGGCGAGCCAGAGGGCGAGCGCCCTGTTCGGGGTGGTAGCCCTTGGTGGCCAGGTAGCTGCGAGCGGCTTCGGTGAGTTCGACGGTGACCTCGCGCTCCGCCAGCTGCTTCTCCATCTCCGCCATGTTCTTGTCGACCACCCGCGCCATGACCTCGGGGGCCAAGGGAGCGAAGGCGATGCGTGCGTCGAGTCGATTGCGGAACTCGGGGCTGAAGGTGTTCTTGAATGCCGTCTCGTCGCGGCCGGCGCTCGAGCGATCACCGAAGCCGAGCGCGCGCCGGGCCAAGTCGGCTGCACCGACGTTCGAGGTCATGATCAGCACCACGTGGCGGAAATCGGCCTTCTTGCCGTTGTTGTCGGTCAGCGTGCCGTGGTCCATGACCTGCAGCAGCACGTTGAAGACGTCGGGGTGCGCCTTTTCGATCTCGTCGAGCAAGAGCACCGCGTGTGGGGTCTTGGCGATGGCCTCGGTGAGCAGGCCACCCTGGTCGTAACCGACGTAGCCGGGCGGGGCGCCGATCAACCGCGAGACGGTGTGGCGCTCCATGTACTCGCTCATGTCGAAGCGGATCAGCTGGATGCCCAGCGTCTTGGCGAGTTGCTTGGCGGCCTCGGTCTTGCCGACGCCGGTGGGGCCGGTGAACAGGTAGGAGCCGATGGGCTTCTCGGGCGGCCGGAGCCCGGCGCGGGCCAAGCGAATGGCCGCGGTCAGCTCCTCGAGCGCAACGTCCTGGCCGAAGACCACACCCTTCAGATCGGAGAGCAGGTTCTTCAGCGCCGCCTTGTCGTCGGACGAGACCTGCTTGGTGGGGATCTGGGCGATGCGCGCCACCACGGTCTCGATCCGCTCCACGCTCACCCGCGCGCCAGCGCCCTTCTCGAGCTTCGCGTCCGCGCCCGACTCGTCCATCAGATCGATGGCCTTGTCCGGCATCTTGCGGTCGTGCAGGTGCCGCTCGGACAGCGTGACGGCGGCGTCGAGTGCTTCCTTGTCGTAGGTGACGCCGTGGAAGCTCTCGTACTTCGGCTTCAGCCCTTCCAAGATCTGTCGGGTCTCGTCCGCGCTGGGCTCCAGCACGTCGATCTTCTGGAAGCGGCGCGCGAAGGCCCGGTCCTTTTCGACGTGGCTACGGAACTCCTCGAACGTCGTGGCGCCGATGAGCCGCAGCGTGCCGCTCGAGAGCCCGGGCTTGAGTAGGTTGGCAGCGTCCATCGTGCCGCCGTTGGCCGCGCCGGCGCCCATGATGGTGTGCATCTCGTCGACGAACAGGATGGCGTTCGGCTTCTTTTCGACGCTCTTCAGCACCGCCTTCATGCGGTTCTCGAAGTCGCCACGGAACTTGGTGCCGGCTACCAGCGAGCCCATGTCGAGCGCGAAGACCTCGGCGTTCTTCAGCGCGTCGGG
>DATIDO010000652.1:0-6278 GCA_035456245.1 Polyangiaceae bacterium | reverse complement strand
CACCCCCGGACGCCATGGACGAACTGATTCACAAGGCCGCGATCCTGCAGGAAGCCCTGCCCTACATCCAACGCTTCCACGGCCGCGTGTTCGTCGTGAAGTACGGCGGTCACGCCATGGTGGACGAGGCGCTCAAGGTCTCCTTCGCCCGGGATGTCTGCCTGCTGCGTTACATCGGCATCCAGGTCGTGGTGGTCCATGGTGGCGGACCGCAGATCAACCAGACCCTGGCCCGCTTGGGCGTGGTGTCCGACTTCGCGGCCGGTCACCGCATCACCGATGACGCCACGATGGAAGTGGTCGAGATGGTGCTCGGCGGCAAGCTGAACTCCGAGATCGTCGGGCTCATCGCCCAGTACGGTGGTCGCCCCGTGGGCCTGAGCGGCAAGGACGATCAGTTCATGCTGGCCAGCCGCATGCCGCCGGTGAAGGTGAAGGAGCCGAACGGCGAAGAGAAGATGGTCAGCCTGGGCCGAGTCGGCGAGGTGGATCGGGTCAAGCCCGAGCTGCTGCGCGACCTGCTCGAGCGTGGCTACATCCCGGTCATCGCGCCGATCGCCCGCAGCGAGAACGGCGAGGCCCTGAACGTCAACGCCGACACGGCCGCCGGTCAGATCGCCGCCGCGCTGGGCGCCGCGAAGTTCCTCTTGATGACGGACGTCTCGGGCGTGAAGGATCGCGACGGTCAGCTGATCCGTTCGCTGGACGCGCAGACGGCCGAATCGCTGATCGGCAACGGTGTGATCGTCGGCGGCATGATCCCCAAGGTCCGTTGCGCCCTGGGCGCCGTGCACGGCGGGGTCGACAAGGTACACATCGTCGACGGCCGTACCCTGCACGCTCTGCTGCTCGAGATCTTCACCGATCAGGGCGTGGGCACCGAGATCCGGGGAGCGTGAACGACCGGGGCAGCGACTCGAACGGAGGGGCGGAGGCGAGCTTGTGCCGCCCCGCAGGCGTGAGCCCCGACGCCATCCTGCGCGTGGTGCGAGTGCCCGCCGAGTTCGAGGGCACTCGCCTCGATCGCTTCTTGTCGCTGCAGCTGCGGGCCACGAGCCGCACCCGCGCCCAAGCCATCATCGAAGCCTCGGCCTACTCGCCCGACGGCCGCAAACTGCGGGCCTCCGACCGTCTGCGCACCGAGCAGCGCATCTACCTGTGGCGTCCCGGCTTCGAGGAAACCCCTCCAGCCAGCGAGCCCGTCATCCTCTACGAGGACGACCACCTGATCGTCGTCGACAAGCCGCCTCTCATGACCGTCCACCCGACGGCCCGGCACCATCACCAGACCGTGCTCAAGTACCTGGAGCACATCCGGCCCGGCGAGTACCTGTCCTTGATCCATCGCCTGGATCGCGACACCAGCGGAGTGCTCTTGGTCGCGCGCTCACCTGCGGCCGATCGGGCCTTCAAGATGCAGCTGGAAGAGCGCTCGATCGCCGCCGCGCGCGCCGCCGAAGCCGGTGGGCCCGTGGGCAAGGCCGACAAGATCTACTGGGCCATCACCTGGGGCGTACCGCCCGAAGGCCTGATCGACCGCGCGCTCGAAGACGATCCCAGCCCCTTGCGGGTGAAGATGCGGGTGGCGCCATCCGGCCTGGGGCTGGCGGCGCGCACGGGGGTCCGCGTGCTCGCCACCCACGGTGGTTACGCTTTCGTCGAGTGTGAGCTCTTCACCGGGCGCCAGCATCAGATCCGCGTGCACCTGGCCTCCGTGGGCACCCCCGTGGTCGGCGACAAACTCTACGGGCCGGACGAACGGCTGCTGGCGCGCAGCGCCGATGGCGAGCTGAGCGAAGAGGACGAGCGGCTGCTCGAACTCCCCCGCCACGCGCTGCATGCGCACCGCTACCGCGTCAACCATTGCTTCACCGGTGAACTGATTGAGTTCGCCGCTCCGCTCCCAGTCGATCTGGCCGAGTTCTGGGCCTCGCGAGGCGGCTCCGCGCTCGAAATGCACACGCCGGGTTGACGGCCGACCGCGTCGCCCCGCCTTCCGATCAGAGTGGACGAGTCGGGATCGCTCCGGAGCCGTTGACTGCCTGACGTGCAGACGTTACCCCGCCGAGAAGACATGCCGATCCGCCGCGCACTCCTCTCCGTTTCCGACAAAACTGGCCTCGTCAGCTTCGCTCGCGCCCTGTCCGAGCGAAAGGTGGAACTCCTCTCCACGGGAGGCACCTACAAGACGCTCGAGCAGGCGGGCATCCCCGTCGTTGCCGTCGACGCGTACACGGGTTCACCCGAGGTCATGGACGGTCGCGTGAAGACCCTGCACCCCAAGATCCACGGTGGCATCCTGGCTCGCGAGGGGCACGACGAGGCCGATCTGGAGCGCATCGGCGCCGGCTTCATCGATCTGGTCGTCGTCAACCTCTACCCCTTCGAGCAGACGCTGAAGAAGGCCGGCGCCTCTTTCGACGAGCTGATCGAGAACATCGACATCGGCGGCCCCAGCATGGTGCGCAGCGCAGCCAAGAACCACGCGCGCGTCGCCATCGTCACCAGCCCCAGTGACTACGGCCCCGTGCTCGAAGAGCTCGAGAGCACCGGCGAGATCAGCGTCGCCACGCGCAAGCGCCTGGCCGGCAAGGCCTTTGCTGCCACCGCCGCCTACGACGCCGCCATCAGCGGCTGGATGACGGGACTCGACGAGTCGGACGGCTTCCCCAAGAACCTCACGCTGCCGCTGAAGAAGGGCTACGGCCTGCGCTACGGCGAGAACCCCCACCAGCGCGCCGCCTTCTACGTGGAGCGCGACGCGCCCGCCGGCTCCCTGGCCCGCGCCGAGAGCCTGGGCAGCGGCCAGAAGGAGCTCAGCTTCAACAACCTGGTCGACGCAGCCGCCGCTCTCGAAGCGGTCCGCGAACTCCGTGGGCCGGGCGCCGTCGTCATCAAGCACGCTTGCCCCTGCGGCGCGGCCACCGCGCCCACGCTGGCACGCGCCTACCACGAAGCCCGCGAGGCCGATCCGGTCAGCGCCTTCGGCGGCATCGTGGCGCTGAACCGCACGGTCGACGAGGAGACCGCGCACCTGCTGGCGGGCACCTTCTTGGAGTGCATCGTGGCGCCCAACTTCGAAGAGAGCGCCCTGGAAGTCCTGCGCAAGAAGGCCAACCTGCGCCTGCTTGCGACCGGCGAATGGCTCGAGGCCGACCACGAGGGTTGGTTGGCGAAGGGCATCGGCGGCGGCTACGTCGTGCAGGAGCGCGATCGTACGGCCAGCAGCGAGGTCACCTCGGGACAGACCGTCACCAAGGCGGCCCCCAGCGCCGCCCAAGCTGGCGCCCTGGAGTTCGCCTGGGCCATCTGCAAGCACGTCCGCTCCAATGCCATCCTGATCGCTCGCGAGCTGGATGCCGGTGTCTACGCGACGGTCGGCATCGGCGGCGGACAGACCTCGCGCGTCAGCGCGGTGAAGCTGGCCGTCGAGGCTGCTGGTGACCGCGCTCGCGGCGCCGTGTTGGCGTCCGACGCATTCTTCCCCTTCGCCGACGGCCTGCTGGTCGCCGCCGACGCGGGCGTGGCAGCCGTGGCGCAGCCCGGCGGCAGCAAGAAGGATCAGGAAGTCATCTCGGCGGCCGACGACCACGGCATCGCCATGGTCTTCACCGGCAACCGCCACTTCCGCCACTGAGCTTCCGCCACCGAGCTTCCGCCACCGCGACGAACCCCCACGGAAACGGGCGGTCACCTCGAACGAGGGGCCGCCTTTTCCTTTTCCGAGGGTTCAGCTGGTGGACGGAATGGGCGCGCGCCCGTGCTGCTCGATGTTGTGGCCACGGCGCGCCCGCAGATCGCCGGCCAGCCCCTCGACGTGCTGCGTCAGATCGTCGACGAAGAACGACTGCCAAGGGCCCAGGCGATAGCTGGCCTCGGCCGTCACGACGTCGAGCAGGAGCGCGTCTTCGTCGGCGCCACGGGTGCGCACCTCGACGATCTCGTCGTAGCCAACCCTCTCGTAGCCGCCGAGCCAGCCGAATGGGTGGAGCGTCACCTCGTTCTCGTGCAAGGTCACGAAGCTGCGCCCGAGCGCCCAAACCAACCCCAGACCACTCACGAGCAAGACGGCGCCAGCGCCCAAGCCCAGGATCTGCGCCCCGATACAACCGAGCGCCGCAGCCAGGAGCAGCGCAGCGTAGGTTCGAGGATGCTGAGGCAATGTGATGTGTCGAGTCATGGCGGCCCTCCTTCTGCTTCCAGAAGTCTGGCACCCGCATCCGACGCCGCACGCATCGCACCGCACGGATCGCACCGCACGGATCGCACCGCGCGGATCGCACAGCCCAGCAGCGCAGATCCGCTCAGCTGGTAACGCTCAGCTCCAGCTCAGCCAGCCGTTCGCCGCCGTAGCCGCGTCAGCGCTACGAGCCCGAGCGACAGCCCGGCCAAGAGGATCGGGTTCGTCCGGCTCGTGGGCCCGACCGCGCAGCCGCATCCCGGATCGGCCAAGCCACCATCCGGCTCCGAGCTGTCTCCACCTGCTCCGCCCAGCGCTCCGTCCGAACCACCACTGCCACTGGTCCCGCCGCTGGCCGAGCTTCCTCCGGTTCCGTCGACGACCGGACGCGGCGCCTGACCCGTGAGTGAAGTCGGATGGCGCATCCACTCCACGATGTCGTGCACCGGTCGAACGCGAGTGGCGGGCTTGGCCAGCACGTAAGCCAAAAAGTCGGCCAGCGCTTGGCGGCGGGCCGCATCGGAGAAGACATGCGTGTGGCCCACGATGACCATCGGCGCGCGGTTTCCGTCGTAGCGAAGATCGAAGGTGTACTTCAGCGTCGCCAGGAACTCCGGACCCGTCATGCCTGCGTCGACGAAAGCCGTGTAGTCGAGGCCCGCCAGCTTGCCGGTCGCCGGCTCGTAGTGGCTCGGATCGGGCATGTCGGTCGGAATGCGGCCGCGCAGGCCCGGCGTGAAACTGTAGGTGGCTGCCAGTGAATCGGGCGGCACCATCAGCGTCGAAACGGGAACCTCCCAGAGGCCCGGGTGCGAAGCGACGAGCGGCTCACCCCAACCTGCATTGAGCGCCTGGGCGTCGGGACTGCCGTCGTCGAGCGTGTAGGGGAACAGGCAATTCGAGCCGTCCTGCGAGGATGGCCAACAGGAGCCCAGGGTCGAGTCGTACTCGAAGCCGAGCTGATCGAGCGCGGCGTAGGTGGCCGCGTTGTAGCCCAGGTAGGGCGTGCGGAAGCCACGGATGACGGTGGGGCCGACGCCGCTCACCGGATCGGTCATCTTGCTGGAGCAAGTGGTCATCTCGCTGGCCCAAGCAGCCTGATCGAAGGAACTCTCTCGGCCGTTGGGGTGGCCGTCGGTGTGATTGGCAATCTCGTGGCCGTCGTCGAACGAAGCGCGCCAGGCCTCGGGCACGCCATCCTGATCCAGGTAGACGCCGTTCGAGAAGAAGGTCGTGCGCGCGGGCGTGCCGTCGTAGTTGTTGGCGATGCCGTTCCCAGCTGGGTTGTTCAGCGGCGAGAACAGCGTGTTGGCCCACTCGATCCGTTCGACGATCCAGTTGTCGTCGAAGGTGAACGCCACGAACTGCGGTAGCTCGGTAGGTTCGAGTCCCGGCAGCTCGGGATGGGGCTCCTGGGCGTCCTGGGCCCACGCAGACGAAACGGTCAGCGCCCAGCCGAGGGAAAGGAAGACTGCGCGGCGGCCTGCACTTCGAGCGAACATGCTCCGATGCTAGCCCGATGAAAGCGGCGCATTCTGCTCGAAGGGCGGCCCGGAAAGCGCCGCCTTCGTGTCGCTGTGCGCGAAAATTCTCACACTGGTTCAGACGCGCGCGCAGACGTGGGTGGCGGACGGGACCCGAACCAATCCTCGGCCAGCAGCTGGCCTTCTCCAGCACCGGCTCGAGCGCTCGTTCGGGATTCGTGTGCATCATCAAATCGAGCGCTCGCTCCAGCAGCTTCTTCGTCGATTCGCCGACTTCGGCCTCCACTCGCCAGCGTTCGGCTCCTGTCGGCCGCGTTCGACCGCGTTCGATGGCATCCGGTCGCGGGCGCTCTGGAAATCGGGCTGCGAGCCGTTTCTCCAGCATTCGCTTGCTGACTCCCGCCGCCATTTCGAGCAGCTCCGCAGCTGATTCCTCCGACCAATGCGGCTTCAGCATCGTCACCGTCGTCAAACTCAGCTCCCCGCGCGCCAGCTTCTCCATGATTTCAGGCTGCCGCGCGGCCAAACGAGCGCAAGTCATCCTCCGATAGGCCTCGTCCTCGCTGAGCCGCAAAGCTTTCAGGCAGTACTCGTAGAGCGACGCATACCCCAAG